>CAZTDL010000167.1:0-8419 GCA_964612775.1 uncultured Lentisphaeraceae bacterium | reverse complement strand
TCTTCTACGCGTGGTTCCGGCGCCGTGCGAGCCGTCAGATATCCAATCTCGAGGCTGCCTCTTCCGAAATTCTGACCACGATTATCGGCATGAGTAACAAGTCCTCCCTTCTTTGACAGGATTGACACCGCATGAACTTCCGAAAGAAAAGCAGGAACACGCTCCCTAATTTTCAGATGACATCCATGATGGATATCATCTTTCTGATGCTCTTTTTCTTCATCACGACGTCGGTCTTCTCGCAGTGGGAGTATGAGATCGATATCAGCTTGCCGTCGGCACAGAGCGGTAAGGCGCCGGATCGGTTGCCGGGCGAGATCATCATCAATATCGCGGCTGACGGGCGCGTGTCGGTCAACCAGCAGGATTTGACGTTCGACGCGCTGAAAACGCGATTGGATCGTTTGGCGAGGTATTTCCCGGGACAGCCCGTGGTGCTGCGTGCCGACAAGGAGACGCGCTACGAGGATTTGATCAAAGTCGTGGATACGTGCCGCAAGGCGGACATCTGGAATTTTTCGATGGCAACCATGGAAGAAAAGGCTGCGGCAACGGAGACTAAATGAGGGGTCGGTTTCATGGCTTATGTGCAGGATTGCTGTTGGTCGCCTTAGGTGCGTTTGCGGTTGATCCTGTGGAGTTGACGGACCGTCTGCAACTTGCGGATGGCCTGTTTCGGCGTAGTCTGTTTGACTTGGCGGCGCGCGAATATGCGGCGTTGTCCGAATCTCAGGACGTCCAGGGCCTTGATAACGTTTTGTTCCGACTGGGAGAATGTTACCGACGACTTAAGAAGATGCCTGAAGCGGAAGCCGCGTACAAGCGGTTGGTGGACTCGTTCCCGGCGAGTCCCAACACGCCCCGGGCGCATTTGCAGCGTGCGCTGATTCTGATGGATGCGGGGGGCGTTTCGTTGGAGGCGGCTGCCGCATCGTTCGAGAAGCTGATCGTCCCTTCGATGTCTCCGGAGGTGCGTTCGGCGGCCTTGTACCACTTGGGGGAAACGCTGGAACGCATGAATCGGCCGACGGATGCGCAGGCGAAGTACGAACTGCTTTGCACCGAGTTTGCGGATACCGATTACGGCATGTATGCTGGGCTGCGCATGGCTTGGCTGCTGACCAAGAATGGTAAAACCGAGGATCGGCGGCGTGCGTTGGGCATCTATCTGGATTTGATCCACAAGGCCAAAGATCCCATGGTCGCCGAGGAATCATCTTTTTTTGCCGCGCAGGCGGCTTTGCTGGATGAACGTTACGAATAGAGCGCGAACCTTTTCCAGTCGCTCAGAGTCCGGTTCCCGAAATCGCCGCATGTGAAAGAGAGCGCGTTGTCGGCTGGATGGGCGAACTACTATGCGGGACGGTACAAAGAGGGATCTGAGGTTCTTGATGTGATCCTTGATGACGTGAAGAACCCTGCGCGCGAAGAAGTCTTGTATGTCAAGGCGAACTGTCTGAGGCAATTGGAGAAGCGCGATGAGGCGGTTGCGATGTACGCGAAACAGCTCGCGGAATTTCCCGAGGGGCGTCTGATGAAGCAGGCATGGTATGAGAAGCTTTCGACGCTCTATACCGATGGCAAATATCAGGAGGTGCTGAATGAATCGGCGCTGATGCAGACGCCGCCCGAGACCTATGCCGACAACATTTATTGGATGAATTCCGAATCGGCGATCTCGCTGCAGCAGATGGACGTTGCCGTGCAGAACTGCCGCCTGCTGGTTGACAAATGCCCGAAGAGTCCCTTTGTGAAAGACGCGTTGTATCGTTTGGGCTGGCTGCTGCAGAAGCAGGAGGCGTGGGAATCGGCCTCGTCTTGGTTCCTGCAGGTGGCGGAACGCTTCCAGAACGACCCGCTTGCGGCGAAGGCTCTCTATGCGTCTGGCGTATGCCGTTCACGGCTGGGACAGAGCGATTCGGCTTTGCGCGATTGGACCGTGTTGCTGACAAAATATCCCAACAGCGAAGAGGTCGCCGAGACACTTTATCAGAAGGCGATGGAGGAGTCGCGCACGAAGAATCCTCGTGCGGCGGGTGCAACCCTTGAAGAGCGTATCCGCCGTTTCCCCGAAGATGAGCGCAAAGCTGAAGTGTTCTATTGGCGGGGGGCCGTCTGCCGGCAGACGGAGGATCCCGTTGAGGCTGAAAAATATTTCCGGGCCTGTCTGGCCGCGACGCCGAGCAAAGAGTTTGAGAGGGAAGCCATGCTGGATCTGGGGATGATCCTCCAGCAGGCGGGTCGGAAGACCGAGGCTGCCGAGCTGTTTCAGAAACTGTTGGATGCGCCGATCGCCGAGAAACTCGGACCGGACCGGCTGGCTTGGCTGGCGGAATTCCAACTCGAACAAAAACAGCCGGATGCGGCGGTGAAGGCCGCGAACACGCTCATCGGACTCAATCCCGACAAGGGTTGGGTGCAGACAGCTTGGACTGTTTTGGGACGGGTTTATCGCAGCAAGAACGAACGCGATCCCGCTATCCATGCCTTTTCTGAAGCGCTGGGCACAGGGGCATCAACTCCCTATGGGGCCGAGGCGGCTTTGCGCTTGGGGGAACTTCTGACCGATGCGGGTAAATTCGATGAGGCCGGCAAACATTTGGATGACGCGGCGACGCGTGCCGCTACGCCTGAATTGCTGGGATTGCGGGCCCATGCGTATGCGGGGTTGGCTCGAAACGCCGAGCTGAAGGGTGATGCCGATGCCGCGCTCCGCTATTATATGAGTGTCGGCATTCTGTTTGATGACGCGACGTTGGTCCCGGAGGCCTTGCACAAGGCTGCTGCTCTGCTCGATAAACTGGGCCGCACGGCAGAGGCGCAGGCGATGCGTGAAGAGCTGAAGGCTAGGTATCCGGATTCGCCGCAGGCTAAGCAGGGACAGGCGCAGACGAATGTGCGCGAGAGGAAGGTCAACGCATGATACCGCAAGGATTCGGGTACCATCAGAGGCAGAGCGAGCATCATATGATGTTGGCTTGCGTGGCAGTGTTGCTTTCTGCGGTGGTCCACATGGTGCTCATGTACTTCTTCGCGGATTGGGCACTGGGCGGAGCTGCCAGTTTAAGAGAGAAGCGTCCCGATTGGTTCGGGGGCGACCGTGTGCCGCCTATGCGGGTGGAAACGATGCACGCCGACCCGATGCGGATCGCGGAAAAAGTCGCGGGCGAACGGGATACGCCCAGTCGCGGACCGATTGAGGTGAGCGACCGCGTAGAGGCGCTGAGCCAGAGCGCGAGCCCCGCGTTGACGGCACCGCCGCCCATTCCGCGCGAGGCGCTTGCGCCGGGGATACCCGTTCTCAAGGAATCGATGGCCGAGCAGGTGGATACGACGCCGTGGATGCCGCGCCAGGAAATCGCGCAGATTTTCGATCGGACGGTACAGGATGCGGTGGCGGCTTTGCCGCGGCGGGAGATTCCGATGATCGAGCGTGTGCCCAATGCGCCGGATATCGTGCCGTCGATTGATCTTGCGGGACGTCGGTTCGGTAAAGATCCTGAACCGCCTAAACCGTTAGATTCGGCCGATGTTTTCGATACGGAGATTAGCAAGGGAACGTTTAAAAAGCCTGCCGTGGCCACGCTCGGTAAGACGGGGACCGTTGCCGCAGGCACCACTGAAGCGCGTTTCGGGATGCAGCCCGGGGAAAAAAGCGGCAAGGGGGGGGTTGCTGGACGACCCGACGGAGTGTTGCAGGGGCAGCAGGAACGGGTGAAGAAGCAGCTGGATGAAGTCGCTAAGAAGGTGGCCGACAATACGTTGACCGAGGAAGAACGTAAGGCGCGTGAGGCGCAGGCTAAGATCGCGGCGATGCAAGAGACGATCGATTATGTGCCGATCGACGATCTTCTGGCTGTCGGGATGGAAACGTATCGTGACCCCAAAGAGCCTGGCCGTGTCTATTTCCGTATCGGCATTCAGCCGCGGGCCGATAAGAATGTGCCTGTGATCGCCAAGGATATCGTGTTTGTGCAGGACGTTTCCGCCTCCATGTCGGAGGAACGCGTTACCTTCTGCCGACGAGGTCTGGCCGCTGCACTTCAGACGCTGAATTCGGGAGACCGTTTTAATGTGGTCGCCTTTCGGGATAACTTCGAAAATTGTTTTCCTGAATGGGTGTCTCCGACGGAAGAAAATCTTAAAAAGGCGACGGGGTTTGTTAACGCCATGCGTTCCTTTGGTCAAACCGACGTGTTTGGCTCTTTGCGTTCGCTGATCAAGCTGCAACGCGATCCGAAACGTCCGATGATCGTGATGGTCGTGACCGATGGTAAGCCGACGTTCGGCATGACCGAGAGCGCTTCGATCATCGGTGAATTCTCCAAACTCAACAACGGCATGATGTCGGTTTACATGTTTGGTACGCAAAGCAAGGCGAACGCTTACTTGCTCGATATGCTGACGTATTGCAACCGCGGTGATTCGACGATTCTGAACGGAAACCGGTGGGATATCCCCGTTGCCATGGCAACGGTATATGAGGGTGTCCGTAATCCGGTCATGGGCGAAATCACCGTGGTCTTTGATTCGGCCTCGAAGAGCGAAGTGTATCCCAAGAATTCGACCAATCTTTATAAAGACCGGCAGCTGGAACTGTGCGGCGTTTGTCCGGACAGCACGGAAGAGTTGGTTTTTCAGATCCGGGGGCTTGCGGCGGATAAAGGCTATGATTCCATTTTTCGGTTGAGCATGACGCGTCATGCCAAGCTGGGGACGGCAGCCGTCAAACGGCGCTGGGCATCACAAAAAATGTATCACCTGGTCGGCGCGTATTCGCGCGAGGCTCGTCAGCAGGTTATGGCTGAGATGCTCAAGGTGAACACGCAGTACGGCGTGCCGATCCCTTACGAGAGCGAACTGAAGTAACGAAACCTCGTTCCGTGTCTTTCTTTCCGTTTCGCGTTTGCACCCATGACGATTCGTGTTTCAGGTAAACAGGAAGAAGCCGATTGTTTGGGTACGGAAAACGAAAACAATGAAGCGGTTTGTCGGTGAAGCTCTCAAGCCTGTTGCGGAAACGTTCGATACCGGACGGATGGCCGCTAACGGACCTGGATTACCGTGCGAATTCATCTGGCGCGGCGAATGCATTCGCGTCGTCAAGGTGCTCAATGAGTGGCGCGATACCTCGCCGTGCAGGCATGGCAGCGGTGAACGGTATGTCAACAAACACTGGTTTGAACTTGAAATGGAAAAAGGGCGCGTGATGAAAGTCTACTTCGAACGTCATGCCCGCCGCCGCTCTCTCTCTGCCCGCTGGTGGTTGTTCAGCGTGGAAGAATAGCAACGTGGCCGGTTTGGGACAGGTGGAAAGGCGGAAACTTTTTCCATTACCGTCTTAGTCCATTCCTTCCGTGCAGAATTCGGACAAACGTGCGATACTGTTTTTCAACGTTGAGTGAATTAATCCTAAGTTGCGAGATCGCTTTATGACATTTGCTGATATTGGTGTCCGTCCGGACTTGATTATGGCATTGGGAAAACAAAAAATCACCGAGCCTACTCCAATCCAGACCGTGGCGTATCCTGTATTGTTGGAGGGTAAGGACGCTTATTTGAACGCGGAGACGGGAACGGGTAAAACATTGGCTTATCTGTTGCCTCTTTTCTGCCGCATCGATCCGAAATTGGCGGCTACACAGGTCGTGATCGTTGCGCCGACACATGAGCTTGCTCTTCAGATTCAGCGTCAGAGTTGCGACTTGGCTGTGAACGCGGGCATCTCCATTCAGACGCTACTGTTGATCGGTGGCACGCTGATTGACCGGCAGATTGAAAAGCTGAAGAAAAAACCCCAGATCGTGGTCGGTTCGCCCGGGCGCATACGCGAATTGATCCAGCTTCGCAAGCTTAAGGCCCATCAGGTGAAGAGCTTGGTGATCGACGAGGCGGATCGGTTACTGGTCGAGGAAAGTTTGCCTGCCATTAGAGACCTGCTGACGGTTCTGCCGCGTGATCGCCAACAGGTGTTTGTGTCTGCCACGCAACAGCCGGAGAGCGAAGCGGTTATAACGGCCCTCTCTCCGTCCTTGGTCGTGTTGCAAACGGCCCCCACACCGATGAATCCGGACATTGAGCATCTCGGCATGGTCTGCGAAGAGCGTGATAAACCGGATGTTTTACGCAGTCTGCTGCACGCGATGCAACCCGAACGTTCCATTGTTTTTGTGCATCGCACCGAGACGGCTGAGATCGTGGCCGCGAAACTCGCCTATCATCACATATCCGTGGCGCAGTTGCATGGCGCGTTTGAAAAGGCTGATCGCAAAAAGGCGATGGACGATTTTCGCGGCGGCCGCGCGGCGGTGCTGATCGCGTCGGATGTCGCGGCTCGAGGCCTTGACATCCCCGGAGTCACGCATATTTTCAATTTGGATGCGCCCGCGCTCAGCAAGGCGTATCTGCACCGCGTGGGACGTACGGCGCGGGCGGGGGCCTCGGGGGTCGCCGTTACCCTTTTTACGGAACAGGAGTCGCGCCTGGCTCGGCGCTATGAAGAGGAACTGGGCATTGTTGTGCAGAGGTTTCGTCTGCGCCAAGGGCAATTGTTCAAGGTCTGATTGGCCGTGCTTGCGGTAGGGTCACTTGGCCTTCACGTCGAAACAGTACAGGTTTGTGTCGTAGCGGACGTAGAGTTGTCCGTTGCTAATCACGGGGTGAGCCCAGCTGTTGCCGGTGCCTGCGACTTGGATGTAACCTTTCACACGGTTGCTTTGGGCCGCGGGATCGATCAGTGTTAACCGTCCTCCCGCATCGGATTGTGAGTAGATCATCCCGTCCGCCCACGTCACCTGTCCTGCGCCGCCTTTTTCGCTCCAAAGCGTTTGACCTGTCTTCAGGTCGGCGCAGACGAGGCAGCTTTTGCCTTTACCTACGATGCGGCCTTGCGCGATCACGTAGTTGCCGGGGTGGCAGGCGAAGTCGCGCGTGGTCCACGCCTCTTCAAAAAGCCATTTGCTTTTTGTTTGGGAGACCTTGAGGCAGAGGCCCCCCTTGTTGTAGCCGACGGCCCAGAAGAGATGGCCATCCGAATAAGCGGGGGTTGGGGCATTTGCGACATTGTTGGCCGCAAAGGGATGACGAAAAATTTCTTTACCGGTTTGGGAATCGATGATGAGCAACCCGCTCTGAGAGCCGTTGATCAGAACGGTGTTGCCATTGAGCGTGACCGGGATCAGTGAACTGTACCCCGCGATGGCGCTTTTGTCCGATTCCCAGACCGTCCGTCCGGTCCTTTTCTCGACGGCCGCGACGGCCTTTGCGCCGCCAGGCGTGAAGATCGCGAGGTCGCCGAAAATCGTCACGCTTTCGGCGTATTGCCAACGGCCGCTTTTACCGCCGAAATCACGGCGCATCTCTTTCGCCCATTGGATGGCCCCGTCCTTTGCGCTTTGGCAGGTGACGAGGCCGTCGCCGCCTGTCAGATAGATAAGATCGCCGTCAACGGTGGGAGTGGCTCTTGCCCCGTCGTATTTCTTGTGGCTAGATTGGGGGCCCTGAATGGCCCTCCAGATATCTTTGCCCGTCTTTTCATCGAGGCAGATCAGCATCTGGTGGCCGTTTTCATTGCCTGTGGTATAGACGCGGCCGCCGACAACGGCAACGGAAGACCAGCCCGGCCCGATGTCCTCTTTCTTCCAGAGAAGTGGCGGACCCTCTTTCGGCCATTGCGTCAAGAGTCCCGTGTCGGATGAGCAACCGTCGCGGTTGGGGCCCAGAAAGGTCGGCCAATCGGCCGCAAACACTGCGGTGGCGAACAGCAGAGTTGTTGCGGAAAAAACGGTTAAGACAGCGAGACGGTATACGTTCATGGCACGCTCCCATAACGAAGATGGAGACGAGTGTAGCAACGGCAACAGGGCTGTGCAATTTCAAACAGGCGATATGCCATGGGACGGGCAGAGCCGGCATCATACAGGAGGAATATCGGCGTCATCCGCGTTTACAAGACGCCTGTCCGGGAAACGGAGCCCGGTTGAACCCCGGATTTTGAACAGGAGGCGCGCAAGTCAGAACCATGCCTTCAAACGCTGCCAAAAGGAGGCGGGAACGAGGGTGGCATGGTAGAGGTAACGGACGCCGGATGGGGGTAATGGTTCCGGCGGTGTGATGTACTGGTGGAGCGTCGTCGCAACTGCGACGGAAGTCGCCACTTCCGGATCGGGGTTAAATCCTCCGATGCGCCAAATGTACCCCCATCCGTCGAGGCGATAGCCGCCGATGAAGCCGGCGTCGATGCCAGACACGAGAACGGTCGCGGGGACGACGGAACTCGTGGGAGTGCCGCGATTTACGACGCATTCACTGAGAGCGATTTTAGAAGCGAGCGATTCGCCCAGCCAGGCCTTGCCTGCCGCGGTCGCATGAAGCGGTTCGGCGGGGGCGTCAACCTCGCCATCACCGACAGGGATGCCCA
>CAZTDL010000166.1:0-8438 GCA_964612775.1 uncultured Lentisphaeraceae bacterium | reverse complement strand
CGCGCATAATGTCCAATGACCGGCGGCGTAGGCTGCGTCCAAGAGTGTCTGGCGGTTGCGGAAGAATTCGCGCGCGCCCAGCAACGACGTCGCCACGCCGAACGGCGCGAGATAATAAATGGCCCGGAATACGAGCAGGGCGGCCACCACGTCGGGAGCTTTCGTGACGGGCGAAAGCAGAAGGACCATGATGGTTTCGAACACGCCGAGGCCGCCCGGAACCTGGCTCGTGATTGCGGCGATCTGGGCTAAGATGAAGACGGTGAAGAAGTTGGACAGCCCGAGTCCCGTATCGTGCGGCAACAGAACATAGAGCGTCAGTCCCGCGAAGGCCCAGTCCAGCGAGGCGATCAGCGCTTGCGCGAACGAAAACCACAAAGGGGGAACGGGGAATTCAAAGGCCCATACGCGCAGAGGCTTGCGTCTGAACAGGCTTAAACCGGCATAGGCCAAAACCGCGCATCCGAAGATCACGCCCAGCGGCTGCGTGGTTGCGAACGGCAGGTGGATTTCGGCGGGGATATCGAGCGGGAATAGAAGAAAGATCAGACTTCCGAACGAGAGAAGGCCGAGAATGAACGTGAAGCTGCAGAAAAGAATGATGCGAGCAATGCCCAGCGTCTGTACGCCCCATGCGCTGTAGAGCCGATATCGCACAGCGCCGCCGGTGAGCATAAAGAACCCCAGATTGTTGCTGAACGCATAGCTCATGAACGATGCGAGCACCGTCCTTCGTACGGAAAGCGGATGCCCGACATATCGCAACGCGAGCACGTCATACCCTGTCATGGCGAGATAACTGAACAGCGTGAACAAGCCGGCGAGTTTCAGGTTTCCTGAGGGGATCGCTTGCAATGCGCTGCGGATGTCGTGCAAATGGTAAGCACGCAATTCGTGGTGCAGCGCATACAGGGCCAGCAGGCATATCGCCAGCGCGGTCGCCGAACTGACCACGCGTCGCCAAGGCGCCACAGATTTCGACTCAAGCATGCCGAGAGGTTCCGCGTCTTTCATGTTTCCCGTTTTCCGCCGGCGCCTGACCTTGTCAGGCACCGGCCCGTTGTGCCGGAGTCGGGCACCTGCGTCCGCTTTTGTGCGAACAGGAACAGGGGCGATGCTCTGTTTGCGGTGAACGCGACCATCCGATGCGCGTCGTCAGGCGACAGCCACGTCTCCTAAAGCATTTCGAAACTAGTGTAGCGGCTCGCGCGCAAGATGGCAAATGGTTGCTGACCGGGTTTGATTCGACGCGTAGAAAAACAGTTAGCCGTTGCGCTGTGATAAAAGGAGGACTACAATTCAAAAAATGTGTGATCTGTGTGTCCGAACGTATGCTCGGATCGAGGACGGTTGCTAAAAATGGATGGACGGTATGGACAAACCTGAAGTTGCGGGAAAGACTCCTGTCGCAGTCGACGTTAAGGCCGGTGAGACCTATTATTGGCGCGCGTGCGGCAAAAGCGCGGAGCAGCCCTTTTGCGACGGTTCGCATAAGAGTCTGTAGCGCGCGTGAAGTATCACATGATGTTCGAGCGTTACGCCAAACGAAACTCTGTCCGCAGCAGAACCGCTGCGAACGGGGTTTTGTTTTTCGTGCTTTCTTTTGCGCTGATCGGGCAAGAGAGCGTCGCCGATGGCGGCGTCGCGACGGCCGATCCGCCACCCGACGAGATTGTTTTGGGTACAAATGTTTTTATGCAGGGCCCGCTTACGGTGCATCGGCTCACGGTCGGTAAAATCGCCGCCAACTGTTATCTGGTCGCCGATGCTCAGAAAAATGCGATTGTGATCGATCCGGGGGCTTCTCCCGAGCGCATCCGCAGCTACCTTGCCGAGCAGCGGCTCCATGTCTTGGCGTACGTTCTGACGCACAGCCATCTGGATCACATCTCCGCGCTTGACGAACTTGCGGAGGCCGTTCCCGCCGAAATCGCGATGCATCCCGAGGAGAACGATTGGGCCTTCTGCGCGGAAAACGCTTGGCTGCCGTGGTACCCGCGGACACGCAAGGTCGTCATCACACGACCTCTGCGACACCTGCAATCCTTTACCGACGGCGGACTTGATTACACGGTTATCCACACGCCGGGACATTCTCCCGGCAGCGTTTGCCTCTGGTTTCTGAAAGGGAAGGTCGTTTTTACCGGCGATACCCTTTTCGCGGGCACCGTCGGGCGTACCGACGTGCATCGCAGCAGCACCGCCTCTCTGATTCGCTCGCTGGGCGTTTTTCTCATGATGCCGCCCGACACGGTGATCTATGCCGGCCATGGAAAGCCCACCACGGTTGGGGGCGAGATGAAAAACAATCCCTTTATGCGGGATACTCCGAATCCGCCGAAAGGCCAAAATAAGGAGAAGAAATGAAGGCGAAGCACAGGCCTATGCGTCGTTGGCCGTTGGCCGCAGGTTTTTTTGCGCTCGTGTCCGGCTGTGTTGTTGCGCCGGATAGACGGGTGGAGGTGATCAGGCCGCAACCGGTGGTCGTTGAAACCGTCATGGTGCCGTCGTGGTATGTAATCGCAGACGGCGAATATATCGGATACGTCGGTGGCCGGTATTATTATTTAGGCCATGGCGGGGTCTGGTTGGTCTGCGATTCGGTCCGGCTGGAACATTTTCATCGCTGGGAACGCAGCCATCGCGATTGGCGGCGGCACGCCATCAAGAATGATCGTTTCAGGAAAGATGCGCAGGGGCGTGAGCACCCGTGGCATGACGGCCCGCACGCCCGGCCCGGTCACGTTACTCCGAGCGTCCGGCCTGGACATGCTCAATCGAGCGTCCGGCCGGTGCCCAACGCTCCTAAAGTTCAATCGGGTCGCAACAGCTCAAAAAACGTTCCGCCCAGTCGCATGGGACCGCGTACGCAATCGGATCGCGGTGTGATCATACAGGCAACGCCGAATAAACGGCTGCCTGAGAAAAACGCCTATTGATTGATCGAGGATCCCGGTGCGTTTTCGGAGGCGCATGAGACTCGGCTTGAGACCGTGCCTCGGGGGGGAGGGGAACAGGTCTCATTCGCATACGTGCCCTCTCTGCGATCCGAAAAAAATCCACGACGCCTATAAGAAGAAGTTCGGAAAGAAAGCCGCCGAACGCGTAGAATGCCTTGAGCGGAAAAACCGTCATCCGACTCGCAGGCGGCGATGGCGCGTTCGAAGAGGGGGCATAGAATGAACCGCTGGGTGAACAAGGAGCCGACGGGCGGTGTGATAGAAGATGCGGATATGGAAGGGATGGGATGAGACAGAGCGGAGCGGGGAAAGTCTGCGGGCGGATCGGATGGGAGTCGGTGAAGGCGAACGTCGTGCCGATGGTCGTCCTCTGGATTCTTGCGGTGGCGACGGCGTTCGCGTACTACTTTGTTCCGGGCGTGGCTGCGGGGCTTGAGCCGTTGAAGACGTGGCAGACGGAAAGCGGATGGGTCGCGGCTTTCTTGAACCGTACGTTTTTCTGCGGCGTTTTGCCGGGGGTCTTTCTGGTGACGGTGAAGTCGATCCGGCCCCGCCATCCGTTCGCGACGGTGGCCGCGCAGACGCTGTGGTGCGGCGTGTGGGGCGTGGTGTTTGACTTCTATTTCAGGTTGCTCGACAGTGTGTTCGGCAGCGGGTGCGATTTTGCGACCTTGCTTGCCAAGGCTGCGGCGGATGAGTTCGGCATCACGCTTTTGGTCTCCGCGCCGGCGGACGCGGTGTTCTTCTTCTGGCTCGGGCGCGACTTTTCGTTCCGGCGCGCGCGCGCCGAATGGCCGCGGTCGTTCTACCGTGATCTGGTTGCGCCGAATCTCGTCTCGAACTGGTGCGTGTGGATTCCCGTGTCCATGGCGGTGTTCGCGTTTCCTTTGCCGCTGCAAATACAGGTTTCCGGTTTCGCGGCGGCGTTCTGGACGCTGATGTGTCTGCAGATCGGCATGCGCACCGCGCGGAAGGAAGAGAGGGTGTCGTGAAAGACCGTGTGAAACGACAGGTCGTCCTTGTTTTCCAAGGCGCGTTCTGTCAGACGAACAGGATTGAACTGGACGGCATTTTCCGTTTTGCGGCAAAAGCGGGGTGGACCATTCAAACCATTGAATACGACACGGCTGCGGCCAGTCGGCGCCACGAAAAAATGAGCCGACGCGATTACGATGTGAAGCCGTTGATCGCATTCTGGAACCCGGCCGGTTGCATCGTGGAGTGTGCCGGGCAGCCATCGAAGTTCACGGTTCATGACTTTGGCCGTATCCCGACCGTGTTTCTCGATCTGCATCCGTCGATGATCGGAAACGGTGCGGTGTGTGTGTCAAACGACGCGTCTTCCATCGCGGAATGCGCGGCAAAGGAACTTTTACCCCTTGGCTTTCAGCATTATGCTTATCTGCCCTGGCCGCAGGAGACGGTCTGGAGCCGTGAACGCGAAGAAGCCTTTGCCCGTCGCATCCTGATGAACGGGAAGAAACTGCATGTTTTCTCAGAAAAGGCGAAGAGGTCGGAATCGTTGGAATATCGCAAGGGGCTTTCCGTCTGGATGGCGTCCCTGCCCAAACCCTGCGGCATCTTTGCGGCGAACGATTATCTTGCCGAGCAGGTGCTCTCAACGTGTGCCGCCGACGGGATTATCGTTCCCGACGAGGTCGCCGTCCTTGGCGTGGATGATGAAGTCCAGATCTGCGAGAACACGAGCCCGACGCTTTCGAGCATTCGCACGGACAACGAAAACGCGGGATACATTGCCGCCGAACTCCTCGCAAAACGCATAGCGTATCCGCGTGCGAAAGTTCCATCCCGCGTGTTCGGAGCGCTTGGGGTAACGCGTCGCGCTTCCACGCGGAGATTCCCGAAAGGCGATCCGCGCGTTCTCAAGGCACTCGAATTCATCCGACGCCATGCGTGTGAAGGGATTGAACCTCCTGCGGTTGTCGCTGAAATGGGATGCAGCCGGAGCCTCGCCGATCTTCGTTTCCGTGAAATGACCGGGCATACCATCCTTGACGAAATACATGCCATTCGTCTTGCACGCGTGAAGGAGTTGGCGTCCAATCCCAGGTTTGACATCGCGGCGCTTCCCGACTTCTGCGGTTATGCGTCACTCTCCGATTTGTTTCGCGTTTTCAGGCGGCGAGTCGGCATGACGCTCCGTCACTATCGAAGCAGGCTGAAAACAGGCGCTTGATACGGGTGTGAGGGATAGAGAGGAAGAGATGATTTTTTGCCGGAATTCGGGCTATTTGTATTTGAATTGTTGGTTTATTTGTCTCCGCTATCTCTTTCTGAATGGTAGAATAAAAAGCGTTGAATGATATTGTTTATCCAAAAGTCAGAAAGAAAAGTGTCGATGAAAAACGGTTTGATTGTGAAACGGTGGATAGGGGCGGTCGTGGTCATCGTCGCCTTTACGACGCTTCGGGCATCAACGTGCTCTGTCTTCCGTCCCGGCGAGATTTGGCCGGACGACAAAGGGGTGCATATCAACGCGCACGGCGGCGGCGTTCTTGAGGAGAACGGCGTTTACTGGTGGTACGGCGAGGACAAGATCGCGGGGAAGGCCGGAAACAACGCGCACACCGGCGTGCATGTTTATTCGTCGCGGGATCTTCTGAATTGGACGGACCGGGGGCTTGCGCTCGACGTGCGGAATTACACGGAGGGCGACCTCGCGGGCGTACCCGCGAAGGTGGAGCGTCCGAAGGTGCTCCGTTCGCTTTCCGCCGGCAACTATGTGATGTATTTCCATCTCGTCCGCAAGGGGGAGAGCTATGATCAGTCCCGCACCGGCATCGCCGTCGCGGACGCGCCGCAGGGGCCGTTCCGGTTCGTGAAAAGCGTACGGCCCAATCCCGGCGCATGGCCGCTCGACGCGAAGCCGGAAGACCGCACGGAAGCGGCGCTCGGGAAATGGTCTGCCTACGCCGACTGGACGATGCCGGACTGGAGCGGCAAAACGCTTGATTTCATCCGAAACGGCAACATCGTCGCCGCACACTTCAGGAAAGGTCAGCTCGCGCAGGACCAGACGCTCTTCCGCGACGACGACGGGAAGAGCTATCACATCTACGCGTCGGAGTTCGACGCGACGATCCACATCGCCGAACTCACCGAAGACCTTTTGAACCACACGGGGCGCTTCTGGCGGATCCTCGAAGGAACCTGGACCGAGGCGCCCGCGCTTTGCAAACGTGACGGCTGGTATTACCTGCTCGGCTCGGGGTGCAGCGGCTGGGCGCCGAACGCCGCCCGCGCGTATCGCGCGAAATCGCTTTCCGGTCCGTGGGAATCACTCGGTAATCCTTGCCGGGGCGTCAATCCGCAGAACGGATTCGGTCCTGAAAAAACCTGGGGGTGCCAGTCGACGTTCCTGCTGCCGTATCCCGGACGGAAGGGCGAGTTCATCGCGCTGTTCGACATGTGGCGTCCGGACAACGCAATCGACGGCCGCTATGTCTGGCTGCCCGTCGATTTCGACGACGCGGGGCGGATGTCGATCGCATGGCGCGATGCGTGGCGTCTCTCCGAAAACCCGCGCGAAGGCGAAGAAAAGGATTTCGTTCCGCTTTTCAACGGGCAAGACCTTTCGGGATGGGTCGGCAACACGAATGTCTACTGGGTGCCGGAGGGGGGCGTTCTCCAATGCGGCGAACGCGGGGGCGTGACGCCCACGCCCGACGACTGCATCATGACCGAGAAGTCCTACGCGGACTTCGTGATCCGTTTCGACTTCCGCACGTGGAAGGGCGGGGACAACGGTTTCGGATTCCGCTATCCGGGCGTGGACGACATGGCGTATTCCGGGATCGAGATGCAGCTCGCGGACACCGTGCGCGGCGGGAAGGGGCCGGACGCCTGGCGCGCCATGGGCGGTTTCTACGGCGTTTCGAACGCGCTCGACGACCGTCGGCCCGACCAGCCGCTTTTCGGCGCGACGTACATCAAGCCGCCCGGCGAATGGAACGCCTGCGAACTCCGGGCGGAAGGTCCGCACGTCACGGCGTGGATCAACGGCGTGAAGGTGAACGAGGTCGACCTCTCGACGAAGGATCCCGATACGGGGTATGACAACCACCCGCATTCCGGCGTTCGGTCCCGGAAAGGCCATTTCATCTGGTGGGTCGGAAATCCGAACGTGCCGACGCAGTGGCGGAACATCCGGGTGAAAGAACTGAAATCCGCCGCCGAAACCGATCCGGAAAAGCGCCGGTTCCTCTATTCCGATTTTATGAACCGCAAACTCGTCTACGTCGACGAGGCGAATCCGTCCGCGTACTGGGAAACGTTCCTGCCCGAAGTCGCGTTCGACATCACACGGTGCGGCCTCAACCGGCTCGTCGTCGCACAGAAAAACGGCTGCCGTCTTTACGATCTCGGCCAGATGCGATTCCTCTCCGAGATTAAAGACCCGGGACACGTGACGTACGCGACGAGCGCGACACGTTTTCCGGACGGACGAACGTTCATCCTGGACGGCGCGGCGGTCCACGAATACGACAGGGACGGCAAGTGGATATCTGCGTACACGTTCGGCGACAAAGTGAAACAAACGCGCATCCTGCGTTTTACGGACCGGGGCACGGCGCTGATCGGGGCGTACACGGGGTTCGCGGAAGTCGTGCTCGACAGAAACCTGTCGCCGGAGAAACGCCTCCTCAAGTGGTTCGCCTTGCCGGCCGGCGCCCGTTACGCCTACCAGGCCGAATACGGTACGGACGGTTCCCTGCTGACGACGGGCGGGTATCTGGCGGAAGCCGTCCGTTTCTCGGGAGACGGGAAGATTCTCGACCGCCGTGCCGCGCCCCAGCCGGAAGGTCTTTCCAACTTCTTTTACGGCGGGTTCCACGTGCGGCCGAACGGCAATTTCACGGTGGCGAACTGGACGGGGCACAGCGGCCGGGATTTCCGCCCCGGCTGGAAGCTGATTGAATTCACGCCCGCCGGCGCGGTGGCGTGGACGTGGAACGCGTCGTGGGCCGGAACGCCCGACGCCGTGATCGTGTTCGACTGATTTGAGAAAACCGATATGAAAACGAAAAAACTCTTTTTCCTGACGATATCCGCCGCACTCGGGTCTCTCTGTGTTCAGGCTGTAACCCCTCCGCTGCCGCCGGGAGCGGCGGAGGAGGCGCTGGCGCTCGCGAAACGCACCTACGACTACGTGGCGAAAAGCGTTCCCGCCGCCGAACTGAAGGCGCTCGGGGACGAGTTGGCCGTCGACGAAAAATGGTACGCGGACGCGAAGAAGGCGAACGACGCGCGCGAGATGCGCAACGCGGAGCGCGAAATCCGGTCCGTCCGCCGCCGCATCCTCTTCAGGCATCCCGACCTGCAGTTCAAGCGGCTCCTGGCCGTGCAGCGAGGGCTTCCGTTCTCGCAGGAAGCGGGGACGACGGATCAGTATGCGGGACGCTGGTCACGTCCGGGGCCGGGGCTGATCGCGCTTGACGACTGGAAGACGGCTCCTCA
>CAZTDL010000165.1:0-8450 GCA_964612775.1 uncultured Lentisphaeraceae bacterium | reverse complement strand
CGGCCATAAACGCCAATGCGATTGGCACGGGAGGTACGGACCTGCGCGAGGTCACCGTTTTCGGTTACGCCGGAGTGGCACGCCGTACAGGTGAGCGTATCGAAGTGGCTGACGGGAATGCCGGTGTGCTGCGGGGCCGGAGCGCCATGGCGCCCGGCTTTAGCCACATCCGCCCCCAAATGGCAACCCACGCAACTCGCAGAGGCGCGGGTTTTGTCCATCTTGCCGGTATTGTCACCTTCGAAACCGCGTGCGATCGCGTGATTTTCACCGTTGCCGTGGCAATCGGTACACGTCATGCCGGCGCGCAAATGGACATCGCCGTCGATATCCTTGCGCGACATGCCGGCCCGGGATGTTGAATGGCAGTTCAGGCAGTTCACGTTGCGGGGTTCGCCAACATCCAAGACCACACGGTTTTTGGAATCGAACTGACGCGCGTCATAATCCAGATGCGGGGGCACCGCGAACAGCGAATCGTCGGGATTGAGCCCGCGCAGTTCGCCCCAATAATCGCCCACGCGCGACCCCATGCCCAGAACATCGCCCAACCCCATTGCGCCCGTGGCGGCCCAACGGAAATTCTGACGCGCGATCAGGCGAGCCCACTCACTGTGATCGTAAGCGCGGCTCTGGCTGTGACAGGCGAAGCAGTTGATTTCAACAGGGCCTGTCACCGTCCAACGAGAACGAGGACCGCCTTCCGCATAAAAGTCTTTCGGATCGGCGACATCACCGCCCGGCAAATGCCGACCGAACGTGTACACCCATTCCCAATCGGTCATGCCGAGTTGTTTCGGCCGATAGGTCCCCTCCCAGTCGCGCAAGCTCATCGGAATCTGCGAACCGGAAAGCGGATCAATCAAGAACCAGGGCTGAGCCATGCGTCCCGCCACGGCGTTCGTGTCTGACATGTTGAAGTGCCAGCCCGACGCGATGGCATCGTAATCGTGGCATTGGCCGCACGTTTTTCGCGTGCTCATCGGCAAAGCATTCGGCATGCCCGGCACAATCTTGTCGCCGAACTCGTCGTTCAGCGCGAGACGGTGTACAGGCGCGTTTCGTCCGCCATCCCAGTGGGAAGGCACCGACGCGCAGGCTGCGCCCGCCGCCAATACCAAAACAGTTGTGAGCAATCTTTTCATGATAGGTCCTATCCGTCCTATGGGTCCCATTCTTAGACTTTGAACTCTTCCGGCTTGAAATAGATCGTCTTGCGCTCGGCCACCGAACGGTTGGCGGCCAGCACGGCGACGGCGGACTCGTAAGCCAGATCGACGGGACAGTTTAATTTCTCACCGTGTCGGACCGCCGCGAAGAAGTTCTCGAGATGCGGCATATGCGCAGGTTTGAGCAAGTCAACCGGCAAAGGCCACCCCGCAGCCTCGGCCGTCACGCGCACGTCGACAGCCACATTCGAAGTCACAGCCGCCTTGACCGGCGTTTTCGTTTGCAGCACCAGACCATTCTTGGCGAAAATGTCCCACGCAGGCACTTCAGCGCGATTCTCGCGCTGCACAGCGTTGCCGCGGGCCGCGATTTCGGAAATCGTCATCGCCCCGTTCTCGCCCATGAACTGCTCATAGAAGCCGCCGCGGCTGGAGGTCGTAAGCACCTGATAATAAGCGCGGTTGATCAATCCCTCGTGTGTTTTAAACTCGTAGATCGCCATCACATTATCGTTCATCTGGCGATTGAAATAATCGTTTCCGCCGATCGCCGTTACCGAAATCGGGCAGCAATCCCACGCCCAGAAGAACAAGTCGATCTGGTGCGAACCCAAGTCCACCATCGGCCCGCCGCCGTACTTCGCGAACCAGCGCCAGTTGAGGAACTGCTCCATATTCTCGTAGCCGTACTTCTGCAACGTCGCGGTCGGGATATTCAGGCGATCGCGCACCGTCAAAAAGGGCGCCACGGAACGGTTCCACTGGCCATAGGCATGCGTCACACGGCCCAGCATCTTGGATTCGCGGATCACGCGATTGATGGCGTGCATATAACGCGGATTGGAACGGCGCTGATGACCGATCTGCAGAAGCTTGCCCGTCTCGCGCTGCGTCACCACCATGGACTTAGCCTTTTCGAGACTGTTGGACATCTCCTTCTCGCAATAGACGTGTTTGCCGGCACGCAGACAGGCGTTGGTGATCTCGGCGTGCATCCAGTCCGGCGTCGCCACGATCACGCAATCGATATTCTTGTCTTCTTTCGACAGCATGTCCTGATAGTCTTCGTAGACGGTGACGTCGTGGCCGAGGGAACGCAGACGTCCCCGCGCCATCTTACGGCGATACTCCCAAATGTCGCAGACCGCGCGAACACGCACGCCGGGAATCTGGATGACATCGTCGGTCAAGATTTCGCCTTCGGCACCGTAACCGACGACCGCGACATTCACCTGATCGTCCTTGGGGCCAATGGTGTTCGACTCCGCACTTAAAATATTGAAAGTCGGCAGAACCGCAGCGGCCGCCGCGGTCGTTTTAAGGAACTCTCTGCGATTGAATGACATGTCCATGGTGTTTTCTCCAAAAGGGCAAACGCACGGGTCTGCCCCTATGATTTTACATACGCGTGTAACGGGGACCATCTCCTCCCTGCGGGAAGGTCCACTCGATGTTCTGAAACGGATCCTTGATCTGACACGTTTTGCAGTGCAGGCAGTTCGAGAAATCCACATGAATATGGTCTTCCTCTAACCGATACACCTCCGCCGGACAGAATCTTTGACAAGGCGCGCCGTATAGCTTAATACATTTTTCGCAGATCTTACGATCACGAATTTTGAGATGGCACGGTTGATCCTCGTCGTGGATCGTCCCGGACATGAAAACGTCCGTCAGACGGTCCGGAGAGGTCGGGCTCCCGTCCATCGTCTCCTTCTCAGGCATCTTTCCGCCTTTGAGCGGCAGCATCTCCTCGTAATCAGGAGCCATGGGCACCTGCCAGAACGGCAATGCGCCGCCGGTCGCCCACGCGCAACCCGCGCTCATCACGCCCAGAATCAAATTCGTGGAGAACGGCGCACGCACGTTCTTCACGCGCTTGAGCTGTTTCCACCCCTCGGTCTTCTTCAGCCGGTCGTTGTAGGAGTGAAGCGCCGCCAGCGAGAAATCATCGCTGTTCCAGCAGTCCGCCAGCGTCTCCGCCGCAGCGCGCCCCGACTGCGCCGCAATGTGGATACCCTTGATGCGAAGCGTATCCACCAGACCGGCGCCATCGCCCACAATCAGGACGCCGTCGGCGGCCACCTGAGGCACCGAATAATACCCTCCCTCGGGGATCACCTTCGCGCCGTAGGCCACAGATTTGCCGCCGTTGATGTGCTCGGCCATCACCGGATGCGCCTTGAATTTGCGGAACATCACATGCGGATCCGTCTCGGGATGCGCATAGTCGAGCGCATACGCGAAACAGATCATCACCTGCGTCGGCGACACATGGTACACAAAACCGCCGCCGTAGGTGCTCCAATCGGCCGGATATCCGAACGTATGGGCAATCTCGCCCATCCGTGCCTCGTTGGCGGGGATTTCCACCACTTCCTTGATACCCACAGCATACGACTGCTGACGCTTTCCTTGCAGGCCTTTGCGGGCGATCAGCTTATCGGTCAGGATACCGCAGGCCCCTTCGCCCAACACCACAACCTTGGCATAGATCTCTTCGCCCTGGGTGTAGTTCGATTTCGGTTTGCCTTCGCTGTCCACGCCCTTGTCGCCGATTTTGACGCCGATCACGCGGCCCTTGTTATTCTCGATCAGCTCGGTCACGGCAAAGCCGGTATAGACCTCCGCGCCCTCTTTCTCGCAGAGCTGCGCGACATACTGCGTCAACTTGGTCAGCGAGCCGACGGGATAACCGTGCGCCTGCATCATCGGCGGAACCCACGGGATTTTCATCGCGCGTTTCGCGTCAAACATCATGTGAAAGGATTCTTTGCTGACGCGCGCCTCGACCGGCATCTTTTTGATTTCATCTTCCGTCAGCAGCCCCTGAAAACCGCTCATGTCGATCACCGCCCCGGACAGCACGTGACTGCCCACGCTACGGCCCTTTTCAATGATCGTCACACGAGGCTTGGACTTGCCCTGCGCCTTCAGCATGCGCAGCAGCGCAAGCGCCGTCGACAGCGAGGCGATACCCGCGCCCACGCAGAGTATATCGGTTTGAATCGGCTGTTTCGTCTTGTTCGCCATAATTCCGCTCCCCAATTCCAAAAATTCCAGAACGTCCAATCCCTAGTTTTTCTGCTTCGCTTCAAACGCTTCGATCAACATCGGAAGAATTTCGAAGAGATCGCCCACGATCCCGAGATCCGCGATCCCGAAAATCGAGGCGTTCGGATCGTTGTTGACCGCGATGATGGTGTCCGCGCCGCGCATCCCCTCAAGGTGCTGGATCGCGCCCGAAATGCCGAACGCCAAATAGATTTTCGGACAAACGGTCTTGCCGGTCTGGCCCACCTGATGCGACGCGGAAATCCACCCGGCGTCCACGCAAGCGCGGGACACACCCACGACACCGCCGAGAAGGTCCGCCAACTTTTTGAGCTGCTCCAGATTCTCGGCCTTCTTCAGCCCGCGTCCTCCCGCGACGATGATCTCGGCGTCGGCGATGTTCACGCTCGACGTGTTGCGTTCACCCCTGACAATCCTTGTTTGGGCGGCCACCAGCTGCAACGCCTCCATCAGCGTCTCGCCCGTGCGCTTCACATCAGGCGTCATCATCTTGAACACCTTGGGCCGCACCGTGGCCATCTGCGGCCGATGGTTCGGCGTCATAATCGTCGCCATGATATTGCCGCCGAACGCTGGGCGCGTCTGGTGCAGCAAGTGACTTTCTTTGTCGATCGAAAGCGCCGTGCAATCCGCCGTGAGCCCCGTGCGTGAACGCACGGCCACCTTGGCGAAGAACGCGCGCCCGATCGCCGTGGCGCTCGCCAGTATCACCTCAGGCTTGTACTTGGCAATCAGTTGGTTCAGAGCATCGGTATACACGTTCGCCTCGTAATCGGCCAGCTCCGGCTGATCGACCACATAGACCTTGTCCGCACCTGCGGCGATCAGATGAGCCGTTGAGTCAGAGACGTTATGGCCCAGCAACACTGCCGCGAGTTCGCAGCCGCGGTCCTTGGCCAAACGGCGGCCCGTCGCCAAAAGCTCATAAGCGACCTCTTGCACTTTGCCGTGATGCTGTTCCGCAAAGACCCAAATGCCCTTGAAATCATCCAAACTCGCTTTTTTCGGCTCGGCTTTGACATTCGAGGAAATCGCCTTGAACGGACAAGCCTTCACGCAAGCGTTGCAGGCACGGCACTCTTCCGGTTTAAGAACCGCGAGTTTGCCCTCCATATACAGCGCGTCAAACGGACATGCGGAGACGCACTTTTTGCATCCGCGGCACTTCTCACTGTCAATAATGATGGGTGTGTCAGCCATGGTTTACGCAACCCCCTTATCTTGCAAAAGCTTCAAAATCGCCTCAACCGCCGCCGACGGCTCCTCGCGGCCATCCATGCGCATCCCCCCCGTCTTGGTCGGTGGCGCAAAGATTTTCACCACCTTGGTGGGCGAGCCGTTAAGCCCGCACATTTCGGCCCCGGCCCCCACATCGCTCGCGCCCCAACGGGGGATCACCGTTTTCTTGGCATCCATCCACCCGCGCAAACTGGCGAAACGCGGCGTGGAAGCCTCTTTCACAACCGTCATCACGGCGGGCATCTCACCCTCGATGACATCGACGCCTTCATCCATCAGCGTCTCGACCGTGAAGGTGTTGCCGCTAACCTTGATGGACTTAACGTAGGTCACCAACGGGACATCCATAAACTCGGAAACGCCGGGGCCGACCTGAGCGGTATCGCCGTCAATGGCCTGTTTGCCGAAAAGAACCAAGTCGGGCTTGGCATCGACCTTTTTAATGGCCTGCGAAATCGCGTACGACGTGGCCAAGGTGTCGGCGCCGGCAAACGCACGGTCCGTCAACAACACGACATCATCCGCGCCGCGGGCCATCGCTTCGCGCAAAACGACCTCGGCTTGCGGAGGCCCCATAGAAATCACGGTGACGCGCGCGCCGTGCGCATCCTTCAGTTTCAGCGCCTCTTCCAACGCGTATTCGTCAAAGGGATTGATGATGCTTTCGACCCCCTCACGCATCAACGTGTTGGTTTCCGGATTGATACGGACATTCGTCGTATCCGGAACCTGTTTGACACAAACGATAATGTGCATGGCTCTCCCCGTTGTTACCCCTTACGCGGGCCTTCTACAAATTTCAGTGTTTTTATTAAATCAAAAATCCGACATCGCGTCTTGTCCACCATATGGTCTATTTTTCGACCGGCGTCTTCCTTTCTCAAAACCGCCCCTAAACGACGCAACCGACGCCGCCCGGGCATAAAAAAAGCGGACACGCCGTTCAGGCATGTCCGCCGCAAACAAACGGTTTCAGACCTTCATTTCCGGCCACGCTTCTTCGGCGGCTTGCGCGAGAGATCCAAAAACGGCGCGCGCAACAGCGCCGTCTCATCGATGATTCCGCCCTCGACCGCAGCGCCCTGCAGGACACCGGACACGGGAACGGAGGCATGACGCCACTGTCCCTTCGGCTCGGGCTTCAAAAGATTCCGCAGATACTGCTTGAGCTGCGCCACACCGGGATGGGCGGGATCGATCACCGAAATCTGGAGCGGCGTAACGCCCGTCTTCCTGATGAATTTCGGAAGATTCCCGATCGCGGCGTCTTCGTCCATCTTGTTCGCCAACACCAGCGATGGACGCGCCAGTAATTCGGCATCATGCTGTTCGATCTCGCTGCGAAGCGTAAGGTAATCTTTCCAAGGCTGACGGTTATCGGTACCCGCCATATCGATGACGTACACCAGCACGCGCGACCGGGCCAAATGCTTCAGAAAATCGATACCCAACCCGACGCCCGTCGACGCGCCCTCAATGATGCCGGGCACATCCGCCATGCGCAACTGAGAGAAATCGGGATAGACAATCGTCCCCACGATCGGATTAAGCGTGGTGAACGGATAACTTGCGATCTTGGGACGGGCATCGCTGACACAGGCCAGCAACGATGATTTTCCCGCATTCGGAAAACCCAGCAGTCCCGCATCGGCGATCGTCTTAAGCTCCAGCCTCAGGCGAAGCTCGGCGCCCTCCTCACCCGGCGTATGCTCTGTCGGAACCTGGTGCGTGGACGTCTTGAAATGGACATTCCCCAGTCCGCCATTACCGCCCTCCGCGATGATGACTTCCTGATCATGCTCCACAATATCCGCAACGAATGCGCCGGTCTCAGAATCGAAGACCGACGTGCCGCATGGCACCCGCACGATCAGATCTTTGCCTCGGCGCCCATACATCTTCTGGCCGCGGCCAGCCCCGCCATCCTCGGCGAAAAGCTGAGGCGCAAAATACAGGGCTATCAGCGAGTCAACGCCGTGACTCCCCTTAAAAATGACATGGCCCCCACGACCGCCATCGCCGCCGTCAGGGCCACCTTCGGGGACACACGCCTCGCGCCGGAAACTACTGCTTCCATCGCCGCCTTTACCAGCGCGGACATGCACCACCACATGATCAACAAAGGTTCTTGTCTTCACAAATCCGTTCGCGGACTAAACCGTGGTCAGGATCACTTCGCCGCGACTGCAGGAAGAATGCTGATCACCTTGCCGTCTTTTTGAAATTTAACGGCGCCATCCACCAACGCGAACAACGTGAAATCACGACCACACCCGACATTCGTGCCGGGATGAATCTTGGTTCCGCGCTGCCGGATGAGGATCGAACCCGCACTCACAACCTGGCCGTCATAACGCTTAACGCCCAAACGCTTGGCGTTACTGTCGCGACCGTTTCTTGCTGCTGCTGAACCTGCCATAAATCACACTCCTTCGATTAGGCGATCGACTTAACCGAGGCAACTGTCAACTCCTGACGATGCCCGACCCGACGCGAATAGCCCTTCCGGCGTTTTTTCTTAAAGTTGATAACTTTAACGCCGCGCTTGTGCCCGACAATCGTGAGGATCACCTTGGCACCCGCAACATAAGGCATGCCGATCTTCAGTTCCTTGCCGTCGGAGACAGCCAAAACCTTGTCCAGTTCGACATCCTGACCCGCCTCGGCGTCCAGAAGCTCGATCTCCACTGTATCGCCAGTGGCCACACGATACTGCTTGCCACCGGTTTCTAAAACCGCATACGCATCCATGTTTTGATCCTTCATCGATGAGGAATTCGCCAAATCCGGGTACTTTCCACCGGAACGAATAGGTTGGATAATTTAGCCGATTCGCTTGTCCAATGTCAAGCGGACAAAGGATATTTTTTAGAAAACGTCGTTTTTCGTCTCCGTCTCGCGAATGCGCCGCGCATTGTCCGTCTCACGCTCACCCGTTGACCACATTCTGCGGATGCCCCGCTTGAA
>CAZTDL010000164.1:0-8467 GCA_964612775.1 uncultured Lentisphaeraceae bacterium | reverse complement strand
CGTGGGGTTTGTGGCGTTGGTTTTCAGCCTGACCGTCGCGGCGCTGCTGGCTGTGGACATGTACCGGTCGGGGCCTGCGGAGACCGTGCGGTCCGACGTGCTCGAACGGTCGTTGGCGCAGGGACGTGCCGCCCCCCAAGATGTGCAGGCCGTGGTTTTTGCGCGTGAGATGGATCGACTGGCGCGACGGGCCTACTTCAACAGTCTGACGTTTCGGCAGGGAGGTGTGGTGTTGCTGGTGCTGGGTCTGCTGGCGACAGCCGGGTGTTTCGGCTTGGCATGGCGGCTGAGTGTGCTGATTCCCGACCCGCGAACGCTGGGTGACGATGATCCCGTTCGCGCCGACCGCTTGGCGGTGAATGCGGTGCTGGTGGTCGGTCTTGCGCTCTTGTCGGGCGCAACCGCGATGCAGATCGGGTATGGGCGGCATACGGTTTCGCACGCGGAGCGAGCGCTGCGTGCCAGTCTCAAGAACCCTGAGCTTAAACCGGGCGAGGAACATGTGTGTCCTTGTCGACGAGGTACGGCGCAAGCCGCGCTCGCGGCACAGTGGCCTTTTTTGCGGGGGCCGTCGATGTCGGGGCGCACGACGCTGACGAATTTGCCCGTGGCGTGGAATGGCGAGACCGGACAGCGTGTCAGATGGGCCGTCGAGCTGACACGCGGCGGGGCGAGTACGCCGGTCGTTTGGAAAAACAGGTTGTTCCTGACGGCGGGCGATGCTGCGGCCCGGACGGTGATGGCGCATGATGCCGAGACGGGCGTTATGCTGTGGAAGACCGATATCCCCGATGGTGCCAAAGGAAACGAGCCTTTGCCCGAGGTCGGCGAAGATACGGGGTTCGCGGCGTCGAGTCCCGCGTGCGACGAGACGCAGGTGTATGCGGTGTTCGCGACGGGCGATGTCGCCGCGCTGGACCACGCGGGGAAGATCGTGTGGCAGGTGTTTTTGGGGCGCCCAAAGAACACGTACGGGCATGCCTCGTCTCTCGTCTATTGCGGCGAGATGCTCATCGTGCAGTGGGATCAGGAGGAGCGGGGGCGCATTCTCGCCTTAGACAAGAAAAACGGCCAGACACTGTGGGAAACGCCGCGCGCGGTCGGGATGTCGTGGAGTACGCCTGTCGTGGTGCCGCAGTGCGATACGTTTGTTTTGCTGATCCACGCGAGTCAGCAGACGTGGGGGCTGGAGCTGGCCACAGGAAAGAAGCTGTGGCAGGTGGATGCCGTGGGCGGCGAGGTCGCGCCGTCGCTGGCATGGGAAGGTGACACATGGCTGGCGGCGAACTGTTATTCTAAAATGGTGGCCTTTAAACTGCCGCAGCAGGGCGAACCTCAAAAATTGTGGGAGAATGAGGATGGCAATTTTCCCGATGTGGCGAGCCCTGTGATTGCCGATGGGCTTGTGTATCTCGTGACCGACGCGGGCGAGGTGGTCTGTTATGATTTGGCGGACGGCAAGCCGGTGTGGCGGAAAGAGTTTGAGGACGGTTTCTATGCCTCGCCGGTGGTGGCGGACGGCAAACTCTATGTGGCGGACCGCGTGAAAGGCGTATTTCACGTCTATGCCGCAGGCCGCGAAGGCAAAGAACTGTCCGTGAATCCCATGGGAGACGCTGTCAGAGCCACGCCCGCGTTCGCGGAGGGCCGCATCTACGTGCGTGGCGCTAAACGGCTCTGGTGTGTGGAATGATGTCCGAATCAGCTCCGGAGCGCGCCGAACTTGACGTAGACCGGACGGTAAAGCCCGAAAGGCCCGTGAGCGGGCGTGAAAACGCCGGTGGCCTTGTCATAGGCATAGGACATCAGCTCATTCGAGTTTTCATGGCCCAGCAGCACGAACTTCTCGCCGGGCATGAATTCGAAATCGCGCGGTGATTTGCCGATCAGCTTGGAGATCGCGAGCAACGCCATTTTGCCCGTGTCGGGGTCGATGTCGTAGGCCGCGATACTGTCATGGCCGCGATTGGAGCCGAAAAGCTGTTTGCCGTCTGCCGAAATCTTGATCGCCGACGCCTTGCTGTACTCGGTGAAATCCGGCGGGAGCATCGGCCGTGTCTGCACGTGGACGAAGGCCTCGCCTGTGTAGAGGAAAGAGGAGATCGTGTTGTTGAGCTCGTGCAGCAGATAAGCCGTTTTTTTGTTCGGATGAAAAATGATGTGACGCGGTCCCGCGCCGCCCGTACTGGCGATCGTGAGCGCCGCCTTCTCTTTCAGGCCTGAGGCTCGTGCGGGAAAATCGTAAACTTTAACGCGATCGATGCCGAGATCGACGATACAGAGATTCTTTCCGTCAGGAGAGACTTCGGCACAATGAGCGTGGGCTTTTTCCTGACGTTTGGGGTCTTTGCCTTTTCCCGTGTGCGTAACGGTGACGGGCGGCGCATCGGAGATGCGGCCATCGGCGTTCAGTTCGAAGACGCCGGCAACGGCATTGGTGTATTCGGCAAAGACGAGCGCTTTTTCGTCCGGATCGAGCGCCACATAGCAGGGTGCGGTGACGCCGATGCGCTTATGGTTGAGCGGCAGAAGGGTGTCGCCCTTGATGGCGTACGCGGCCACGACGCCATTCTGTGCGGGCGCGCCGTATTCGGGCATGCCTTGCCCCGCGTAAAGAAACGTATTGTTTTTGTTCTTGGACAGAAAGATCGCATTCTCAATGCCGCTCACAAGGCCGATGGGACGAAACGAGCCGGCGTCCGCGTCTGTCTCGAAAATGTGAATGCCCTCTTTTTTCGCATCGGTGTAACCGCCGACATACGTCACGTATTTCATGGTGCTCTCTCCCTGGATGAAAATGATTTTTAGCTTATCGTAAAAACGCGGAAGGAGCAAGGCTCACAGCGCAAATCGTTCGTCGTGAATGCGTGAGGGAACGACCCCCAACCCCGCGAGCGCACTCCGTACGGTTTTCATCATCGGAGGCGGCCCGCAGAGAAACACGTCTCGCGACAGCAAATCGGGCACGCATCGCGATAGCAACTCGCGGTCTACGCGTCCTTTCTCGCCGGGCCAGGACGGCTCATCGCTCATGACGGGAATCAGCGTCAATCGTCCGCCTGATTGCGCGGACAGTTCGGTCAGCTCGGCGTTGAATACCAAGGTTTCGCTGTTGCGATTCGCATAAATCAAAATGGCCTCTCGTCCGGCTTTGACCAGTTCTTCGGCAATCGAGCGGATCGGAGTGATGCCGATCCCTCCCGCGATCAGCACGGCTTTTGCGGAGGTACAGGCCTGGGCCGTGAAAATGCCGTGGGGCCCATCGATCAGCACGGGCGTTCCGGGGCGCAGCTCGGGAATGCGGCGGGTATAATCGCCTACGGGCTTGATGCTAAGTCGAAGCGTGTGGCCTGTCGGCGGACAAGAGAGGGAGAACGGATGCGCTTCCCATCGGAATCCTTTGGCCAGGAAACGAACGATCAGAAACTGACCCGCCTCAGCGCGGAACGAGTCCATGGCTTTTCCTTGGATATAGACCGACGTTACGCCGCCCGCTTCGGGAATGACTTTTTCGACGAAGAAACGGTGCCGCAGCCAAGAGACCAACGGATAGCCGACGCGATATACGAGAAAAATAGAGACCACGCCCGCATAGAGAAAGTACCAGTAGATCCTGAAACCGGTAAGGTCGGTGAAGTCGCTGCCGACCGCCACTTGATGTGTAAAGGTCAATCCGAACGCGAGGTAGAGCACCAGATGGGTCGCGTACCAGCGTTGGTAGGGCAGGCGCTTCAACAAGACCAGCACCGATGCCAGACCGGCCGCAAACATGAACGCCAAGCCCGCATATGCGGAGAGGAGCCCCGTCCACGACGCGATGAAATCGGCGGACTGTTCCCAATTGCCGGCATCGGCCTGCTGGGCGTGTCCGAGCGTGGCCAGGATCGGATGCGTCAGAAGCAGAAACAACAAACCGAAACCGGCCACATGGTGCAGTCGGGTGAGGCGATCCATGCCGAAGGGCCGCTCAACCCAACGCACCCTGCCGATCAGTATGAACTGAAATAAGATCATGAAGGCCGCCAGCAATCCTGACAGACGCGCCCACGCCAGCAGTTGATCAGGCGTCTCTCCCGCGAGGAGATTCCCCATTTCGTGCTGGGTGTGACGCCAGAGCCAGAACCCGATCACGATCAGGAGTTGGCATCCTGCCAGAAGAAACACGGCGGCTTTTTTCATGACAGTCTATTTGACGGTTGTGAATTTCGATCTCGGCGCGGAACAGACCGGGCACTTTTTCAGATCCGGAGTCAGAAGCGCCGTATAGCCGCAGATATCGCAGACCAGGAATTCCTTGCCTGCCGTTTTCCAGGCGTCGAGTTCGTTCAGGGCCTGCTGATACAACTTGGCGTGTTCGACTTCGGCCAGCATGGCGCCCCGGAATGTCCGGACGGCCGCTTTGTTTTTTTCAGACTGGGCCAGCTTGATGAACTCGGGGTACATGGTTGTTTTCTCATACGACTCGCCGGCCAACGCCGCCTCAAGGTTTTCCTTGGTAGACTTTACGTCCGGTTTTCCTACGGTGGCCTTAGGCTCCGCGCCCAACTTGGCGATTACGGCCGCATGCTTCTTGGCGTGGATTCCTTCCGAAAGCGATGTCGCACGGAACAGGGCCGCGACTGATTTGTATCCCTCTTCGTCCGCTTTAACGGCGAACGCCTCGTATTTTGCCTTGGCGTTTGATTCGCCGTTAAATGCCGCTTGGAGATTTTCCAAGGTCGATTGACCCGTCGCCGCTTCTGCCGCGTTCAACAGGCCCGCCACACTCGCACATACCAGTGCGACCGTACCCGCCACATGACTCATTCTCATTGTGATCGACTCCTTTTGGGGCCCTTCATGATCTGAAGGATCCCGCGTTTGTTTATCCGTGTCCATCATGGTTATCACGACGGATCCAGATAACACAGTGTTTATATTTTCACAGCTTGAGCTTTTCGACAAGAGGGATGTGCGGGATTGACACGCCTTTTTGCTTTCGTGTAAGGTGACTTTATGAATAGGCGAAACTTCCTCAAAATGGGCGGGGTGGCGGCTGTGGTTCCCGGTTTGCTGCCGCAAGCGGTGCGTGCTGTTGAAACGGCACGCGCGCAGGGCGCGGTCGTGCACGAGCCCGCGCGGAATATACCTGTCGCGGAGCATGCCGATGTGGTGGTGTGCGGCGGCGGACCCGCCGGTGTCGCTGCGGCGGTCGGCGCGGCCCGAAAAGGCGCGAAAGCGCTGCTTTTGGAGCAGCATGGCTGTTTGGGGGGATTTGGACGTCAGGCTTGCTGTGCTGGTTACTTGATTGTGACAACAAGACGGGGCTGATGGCGGAATTAGCGAAGCGGATGACGGAGCGTGGTGCCCGGACCGTTACGGCGGGCGGCAAACCCACGGACGCCTATGATGTGGAAGCCATGAAGCTGGTTCTTGAGTTGCTTTGCGAGGAGGCCGGCGTGCGGGTGTGGTATCACACGCGCACGGTTGCCGCGATGAAAAGCGGAGAACGTCTGACACATGCGGTGACCGAATCCAAATCAGGACGCGAGGCCGTGGCGGGCAAAGTTTTTGTCGATGCGACGGGTGACGGCGATTTTGGCGCGCAAGCCGGCTGCGGTTTTGATTTCGGACAGCCTGAAACGGGGCTCACTCAGCCCATGAGCCTGATCTGCCTGGTGACAGGGATTTCAGCATCGGATATCACCGCGTACTACAATGATTTGGATCGGGCGAGCTCTTGGTCCGCGCCGAAGGATAAGCTGCGTGCCGCCATGGAAGCGGGCGGTCATTCGCCCTCTTATGCCAAGCCCTCCCTTTTCCGCGTGCGCGACGATCTGTTCATTTTGATGGCCAATCACGAATACGGGGTCAAGGGAACTGACGCGCGCGAAGTGACGCGTGCGACGCTGCATGCGCGTAAGGAATTAAACGCGCTGGTCGACGGTTTGCGCGGCACCGGCGGCGTGTGGAAGAATCTGCGTCTGATCGCGACAGCCGAGCAGATAGGCGTGCGCGAGGGCCGTCGACTGAGGGGGCTCTATACGGTCACGGAGGGTGATCTTCGGGACGGGCGGCGTTTCGAGGACGCGATCTGCCGCGCAACGTTCAGTGTGGATGTGCACGCTCTGGATCCCCAAAAGACGAAGAGCATCGAGCCCCATGCTTGGCGCGCGAAGCCGTACGATATCCCGCTTCGAGCGCTCGTCTCGAAAGAGGTGCCTGGACTGATGTTCGCGGGGCGCTGTATCAGCGGCGATTTCATCGCGCATTCCAGCTATCGCGTGACCGGTAATGCTGTGGCGATGGGCGAAGCGGCGGGGAAGGCTGCGGCGCTTGCGGCGCTGAGCGGGCGACTTCCCTCCGAAGTGACGCGTGCGGAGTTGGGCTAAGCGCCTCGATCGGTGGCTGATGCGTGTCCGCTTTTTTTAGCCCGTATCACGACTGTGCGGGCGAGTTTGTCATGCCAGCCTTGTTTGCGCGGGTCGAAGATGATCCACAGAAAACCTAATCCCAGCGGGAGCGCGGCGAGAAAATAACCCGAAAAGCGAAGAAGAAACTGCCATGCGGCGGGCTTTCCTTCTGTTTTGGCATCCACGATTTTTGCGGAAATTCCCATTTTGCCGGGGGTCGCTGAACGAAAGAACCAGAAAAGAAGGATGATAAGACCGGAAAGCACGACGGTGTTCAGCACATCGAGAACGCCGCGTACGGCGATGTCGCGCTTAAAATAGTCGCGCCCGTGAATGGCATACAGGACAGGTACCGAAAAGAAAACAAAAGCGATTCCGTCGAGACACCACGCCCACATACGGAGCCCGAATCCGATATATTCAGAGTTCCGGTTGTTATCCATGCGCAATCCCCCGTCTAATCAGTGGTATTAAATGCAAACTGAGGTGAGGATAATCCCGCTTCACCTGATAGGCAAGCTCATTTTGCTGAACGTGAACGCTTTTACCGCTGAAAGGAGCCTTGCTTAACCGGCGGGTCCATGAATAACAGCTGGACGAGGAAAACATTGGAAGGCAAGCTGTTGTTAAAGCTGGGAAGCCGCAGCGTGTGGAGGACTTTCAGCTGGATCTTGTCTTTGTTTCTGTCATAGTGCGTAAAGTGGTAGTTGTGCTCGGCATCGAGCAACGCGAAGAGGGGGATGGCGGGATATTTCTTATGGATCTTTAGGGCTAAGGGCACCGGATCGCCGTTCGGCACAGGAGCGACACGCGACTTGAGCGAAAGAAATAGCTGAGGGGCTCGTTCGCCGAAAACGACCGCATTGGCAGGGATGAGTTTTTGCAATTCGGCCACCGCTTTTTTGTGCAGGAAGCTGCGCTCTGTCAACTCAAAGACGCCGTTGCGCCATCGGGAGTCGACGATGGTTCCGAATCCGATGAGCAAGACCAGTAACAAATACCAACGTGCGTGGGCCCGTAATTTCTCGGGCAGTCCCCAAACCGCGAAGAAAAGCACAACGGATCCCCCCTGCAGCACGAAAGCGGCCTCTTTCATTGTGGCAGGAAAAAGCGGCGTGAATTTGTGCGCTTCGGAGATGGGGAGACAGTAAAAGCAGAGGTCGGCAACCCCCAAGGCTGAAAGAAGAAGGCCTGCGCCGACCCATGCCGTCGGTTTCCGCCGGTGGGCCCACAGCCCCAGGATGAGCAGCAATGCCGTAGTCGCAAGGATGTATACGCCGTTTGCGTGCCAGACGATCCGTTGAGGCAGGTTGTACGCATTGGACAGGTAGTCGTTGAGCGCGGTTGCCTTTTCGGCGGGAACGTCGAAGAAATAGAGATTGGTCAAGGTGAAGAGAAGCGCGATGGCCATCAGTGCGACGACAAACCAGCGATCTTTTCCCGCCCACAGTTTCAGGTCGTGCCGGGCCTCGATCCAGATCATCGGAAGAAAGGCGATAATCGGGATGAAGTAATGCCCATAATAGACCGGCATGATCATCAGGCCCGCTGCGTAGAGCAACGGAATCATGTACAGCAGAATGCGTCCGTCCCAGCGGATCGGTCTGTCTGTCAATCGCCGCAACAGCAGCAGTGCGGGCAGCACGAGCGTTAAAGGAATCCAGATGCCCAAAAGTCCGCCCGTCGGAAAGCGCGGGAAAGAGGACACGCCCTTTAAAGTCGACACCCAGTCAAAAGGGTTGGGCAGGGCATAGCTGGAGTTCGAGGCTGCTAAGAGTTGGCCGACCGTCACCCGTTGCGCAACCGCGTCCGGATAGATCAGCAGACGGATCAAGCCGTATTGAACGCAAAGAGAAATCAGGAAACCGGCCAGGAAGCGGAGAACGCGGGGGATGCGATTCTTTACGGATGGGGTCATCCATGCCCCGCTGATGCCGATGGGAAACAAAACCCAGATGGAAGCCTTGACCCAAAGACCGAGCCCGAAGATCCATCCGCCGACAAAAGGGGAAAGCCGACTTTTTTCTGGTGAAGACGTATCCGATAACGAGCACGGACGCCATCAGCGTGTCATT
>CAZTDL010000163.1:0-8481 GCA_964612775.1 uncultured Lentisphaeraceae bacterium | reverse complement strand
GCAGCCACAACAGGTCCAAACGCGTTCTGCGGCATTTCTGCCGACACCCCCTTTCCTCAAGGGGGCCTGATCGTGGTTGGCGGTACAGGTCTTTATATCAAAGCGCTGATCTCGGGATTCGACAGTGAGGAAGCCGACCCCGCCCTGCGGGCCGGTTGGCAGGCGCTCTTTGCGCGAGAGGGTCTCACAGCGCTCCGGCAGGCTCTAGCCGCACGCTCGCCTGACGCCTTAGCAACGCTGTCCGACCCGGCCAATCCGCGACGTCTTATCCGAGCGCTCGAGCATCTTGACGCTCGCGGAAGCCTGCCGGAACAGTGGAAAAAACAAAATAGTCCGTCGGTGCCCATTGCGGTCTTACGCCTGCCGCGCGAGCAACTCCACGCACGGATCGAACAACGCGTCGTCAACAACATGTTCAGGCACGGGCTTGTCGATGAAGTCCGTGCCCTCCGACAGACGTACCCGGTCTGGTCTGCAACCGCCTCGCAAGCCATCGGATACGCAGAAACCTGCGGCCTGTTGAACGGCACATTAACCGTGCGCGAAGCGACCGAACGGATCGTGATTCGCACGCGGCAGTTGGCCAAGCGGCAGGAAACATGGTTCCGCCATCAGACGCAAGCGGTCTGGATCGACATCGACGAAAAGGATCCGCCTGCGCTCATCGCAAAACGGGTGCTTAAAATCTGGAGGCACTATGGACCCACACCCATTCAATTCTCCTGACAAGGGTATCTATCCCGACGCCCCCCTCACCGTTAAAGAGTTGCCGCCAGAGATGCGGCCGCGTGAGGAACTGCAGCGGCGTGGCGCAGAGAACGTGCCGGATGAGATTCTGATCGCCATCCTTTTGCGTTCTGGCATGCGAGGCAAGAACGTGACCGAACTCGCGCGCGAACTTCTACGCCGCTATGGCGGTCTTGCCCAACTTTCGAACGCCACGTTCGAAGAGCTTTTGCACAACCGCATCAAGGGCTTCGGCAAAGTCAAAGCGCTCGAACTCTCTGCGGCCCTGGAGTTGGGGCGGCGCGCCGCTCAGCAAGGTTCCCGACTCGATTCCGCCCCTATCCGCGACCCTGAAGCCGTTTACGGCATTCTCGCGCCGCTCGCTCGATCTTTGCAGCAGGAGATCTTCTGGGTCTTGTTGCTGGACACGAAAAACAAGCTCATCGGACAGCCGATCGAAACCACACGCGGACTGCTTGATTCCAGCCCTGTCCATCCGCGCGAGGTCTTCAATAAAGCCGTGCGCTACTGTGCGGCCGCCATCATTCTCGCCCATAATCACCCGTCGGGAGATCCCACACCTTCAAAGGAGGATATCGACATCACACGCCGACTGCTTGAGGCCGCCAAGATTCTCGGCATCCGTGTCGTTGACCACCTGATTGTGGGAAAACCTTCGCCCTCGACTGCCGGCTATATCAGCCTGCGCGAAAAAAATCTCGTCTCATTCGTCTGAACGCGACCTGCCATGAAGCGTTGAAAACACTTGCGGAAACACATCACGTTGCTGTAAATATGGCACAGGAAAAGAACACATCAGGTACCCTTATGCAAAAACTGTTTGGAACTGACGGCATCCGCGGGCAAGCCAACCGCTATCCAGTCAATGCGGAACTCGCGCTCAAGCTCGGCAAAGCGCTCGGCAAACGCCTGAAATCCCACGGCTATGGCAGTGCACGGGCCGTTATCGGCAAGGACACCCGCCTTTCGGGGTATATGCTCGAAACCGCCATTACCAGCGGTCTCGTCTCGTCCGGGTGCGATGTTTTTCTGGTCGGCCCGGTCCCCACCCCCGCCATCGCGCATTTGACGCGTTCGCTCGCCGCCGATGTCGGAATCATGCTGACCGCTTCGCACAACCCGTATGACGACAACGGCATCAAGATTTTCAGTCCACGCGGGTACAAACTTGAAGATGAGGAGGAGGACGAAATCACACGCCTCATTTTCGATACGGATCTCAACACCGACGATATCCGCAGCGACCAACTCGGTAAAGCATACCGTTTGGATGACGCTCGAGGACGTTACATCGAATTCGCGAAGAGCACGATCGCCAACGAAAAACTGAGCGGCTTCAAAGTCGTTTTAGACTGCGCCAACGGCGCGGCCTATGATATCGGCCCCTGGATTTTCCGCGAGTTGGGAGCCAGCGTCATCAAGACCGGCGTGACACCCGACGGGCTCAACATCAACGCCGCCTGCGGAGCCTTGCATCCGGAAGAAATAGCCCGTCTCGTCAAAGAACACGGTGCCGACCTCGGCGTAGCCCTCGACGGCGATGCTGATCGTGTGATCTTCGCAGACGCGAACGGAATGATCGTGGACGGCGACCGAATCCTCGCCGCATGTGCGATCTCCTTTAAAAATCGCGGACTGTTAGCCAACGACACCGTCGTCGTCACGAGCATGAGCAATCTCGGCCTTCACGAAGCCATGCGCAAAAACGGCATCAAAGTGGAAATCACCGACGTCGGCGACCGCTATGTGATCGATGCCATGCGTAAAAAAGGGTTTTCTCTGGGCGGCGAGAAATCCGGTCACCTGATTTTCCACAATCACGCCACCACCGGCGACGGCATTATCAGCGCGCTTCAGGTGATGCGTATAATGAAGGACGAGGGAAAGACACTCGCGCAACTCGCCAACTGCATGACCGAGTATCCGCAGAAACTCGTCAGCATGAAGGTCAAGGAAAAGAAGCCGATCAACGAGGTTACCGTCCTCGCCGCAGCGATCAAAGACTGCCAAGAGGATTTGAATGATACCGGACGCGTCATCGTGCGTTACTCCGGTACAGAACCTAAAATCAGACTGCTGGTTGAGGCGAAAGACGGGGCTCTCGTCGATTCATGGATTGAGAAACTCACCGTTGCCGTAACAGAAAGCCTCGGATAGGAACAAGAAGAACTTCAATGCTGAACGCCCCGCCAGCAAAAGGTCTCCCGTTCCCAGCGTAAGCCAGTAAAATCGAGTATTATGAACACACTCCGGCAACTCCAATCACGCGGCGTGATTTTCCCTGCGCCAGACGCCACATATGTCGCAGACGATGTTAATCCTGACCGCATCGCGCCCGGAACCATCGTCCATCCCGGTTGTCGCCTGAGCGGCGCCGAACTCGCCATCGGGCCGGACTGCGTCATCGGGGCGGAAGCTCCCGCTACGGTTGTAAATTGCCAATTGGGAACCAAGGTCCACTTGGCGGGCGGTTTTTTCGAACAAACGACGTTCCTAGACGGTTTCAAGGCGGGAAGTTGCTCGCATGTGCGCCCCGGATGCCTTTTCGAAGAAGAGTCGTCTATCGCCCACTCGGTGGGCGTCAAGCAAACGGTCTTTCTGCCGTGGGTGACCGCCGGCAGCCTGATCAATTTCTGCGACTGCCTCATGGCGGGCGGCACCGGACGCAAGGATCATTCGGAAATCGGTTCCTCCTATATCCATTTCAACTTCACGCCTCATCAGGACAAAGCGACCGCTTCTCTCATCGGCGACGTTCCCTTTGGCGTGCTGCTGAACCAACCGGCCATTTTCCTCGGAGGACAAGGCGGACTCGTCGGCCCCTGCCGCATTGCGTTCGGAACCATAATCCCCGCTGGACAGGTTTGGCGTTACGACGTGTCGGAAAAGGGCTGTCTTGTCGCGAAACCCTCCATCCGCAACGCCATCCATATGCCGTATGACCCGCGTCAGTATCACGGCGTGAAACGTATCGTCCGGAACAACTTAGTCTACATCGGGAACATTGTCGCGCTCGACATGTGGTATCGTGTAATGCGAAGTCCTTTTATGACGAGCGATCCATTCAAGCAGGCATGCTACATCGGTGCGCGGCAGCGTCTTGCCACGATTCTCGACGAGCGCCTGTCGCGCCTCGACGAACTCGCAAAAAAGGTCTCTCTGTCCCTCTCGTCGGCACAGCCAAACACAGCAACCGGGGAACAGCGCGATTTTGTCGAACACTGGCCCAACATAAAAGATTCACTCGCCGCACGGTTAGCCGAACACAAAACGGGTACGGTCCCCGAAAAGGCGCGGTCTCTCGCAGACACCCTTCCAAAGACGGATTATCTGCGTGCAATCCGCTCAATCACGACGGACGACGCATCCATGCTTTCAGATTGGCTCTCTCAGATCGTTTCCGCCTATGTTCAACACCGTCTTCCATCCGAAGAATAACAGCCATCCTTTTCTGTCTTTTCCAGACTCATTTTCAGATTGTTTTCCGTCTGTTACCCGTGCTATATTATTACTTAATACGCAACCGGAAACCGTTGTAATCCAATGGTTTATGCGACATGCAGGCCTGTAGCTCAGTAGGACAGAGCACTAGATTCCTAATCTGGGGGTCGCGGGTTCGACTCCCGCCAGGCCTACCAATCCGGTTTTCGGCACCAACGTAGCCGTTGTTCTGCCATCGATGAGAGACTCCTAACGTTCGGGAGATGAGTCATGCAGGAGGTTGAGAAACAGGGTGCGTTTTATTCGGATAAAGCAATCGCCCTGACCGACAACAGGACGTTCGAGAATCTGATCCTGTACGATGCCAAGGATCTCACACCCTATGTCTAAACGTTATGTGTACGGACTCATCATCGCCTTTGCGCTATTCACCTCGATCGGTGTTTGGCAAGTATATCGCATCGGCCGTCTGACCGAAACGTTTGAGCATGAGAAGCTGCTGACACAAGCCATCACATTCGCAAAAGCCCTGCCGATTGACTTATGTCTGCGGTTCACCTTTACGGCAGAAGACAAGTCTCAACCCGCCTTCCAACATCTGCAGGAACAGCTGGTCTTGGCAACAGAGCACATGACTCTCAAGGGGCTGTATCTGCTTGCTCAACGTGACGGGGAATGGGTCATGGGCCCGAGCAGTTATTTCAAGGCGCAAACGTCCTCACCCTTGCCTGGCTCCCTCTATCCGCAACCGCCGCCTGAAGTCTTTACGGCATACAAATCCCGCCAACCTCAGACGACCCGCCCGCGCGCGAAAGGGTATGGCTCAGGCATTTCCGCATTTATCCCCATTCTGAATCCGAAAACAGGCGAGGTTCTGTTTTTGGTCGGAGCCGACCTCGACTCTCAGACATTGAGACTCAACTTTCTATATGCTCGGGTAATTCCTTTTTTTACAACATTCATACTTCTAGCACTCTGTTTAATCGGCGTTAAAGTGTTCGGCAAACACAACGACCTTTCCGCCTCAACCCATTGGCGGCAAAAATACTCGGAAACCATCTTATGCGCGATAGCCCTGCTGACGCTAACCGCCTCAATTACATGGTATGTCCGACTGACCGAAGAACATGCCCGAGCGTTAACGTTCATCTCGCAAGCCCAACCGCAAGTGGAAGATATCGCCAAAGAGATGTCGACCCTTTACGGCAAGCTCGATGGTTTAACCCGCCTATTTGGCGCCAGCAGTCATGTGACTGAAAAAGATTTCAAGTGTTTTGTCTCACGGTTCACTGAAAGCGTAAATGTTCATAGCGTCCTCTGGTTGCCTGCCGTGCAGGCAGAGGACATCGCCCGTTTTGAAGTCAAGGCACGACACTCCGGTCTTGCCTCCTATCGTGTCTGGCAGCAGGACGCGCATGGAAACCCCGTTGCGGCAACAGGCAGAAAAACGGTTTACCCGGCGTATTATCTCGCCGCCGCCGACGATCTTTAACGAGGAATGGGGTTCGATTTCAGTTCGGATGCGGCGTGCGCCACAGCCCTAGAGGAAGCTATCGCATGCGGCGAGCCGACGACCTCCGACCCTGTAATATTCCCCGGTTATACCAATAGCACCGCCGGACTCTTCGCCTTCCAAGCGGTCGCTTCAGAAACGCAGACAGGCATCGTTGCAATCGCAGTCGGCATGGAAACGCTTGTCACGCTTCCCGCGAAAAAAGTCCCGTCGCCGAACATCGGGTTGGTCACAGATCTTTATCTGCTGCAGAAGGATAAAAAACCGCAGCTGCTGGCGACTTCCAGCGAGGCCTCCTCATCAGGCCAAGCGCATTGGGGCGCGTACAATCCCAACATCAGCCAGACGATAACCCCGATCTTCTTCTGCAACAAAACCTATGCGGCCGTTATCCGTACCTCGCCGATCTGGTTAGCCGCAAACCCCCTGCGAGAGTGCCGGCATGTTTTGCTGAGCGGACTGTTGTTGACGTTCACCCTGTCGGCATTTGTCGCCTTTCTCTGTAACCGGCGGTTCGTGCTAGAACAAGAGGTCAAAAGCCGAACCGCCGAAATCCAAACCGCTCACGACAACATCAAAAGCGTTCTCAACGCGGCTCCCATGGCGATGTTGGTTGTTGACGAAAGGGCTTGCGTTCGCGCCGTGAACAAACGTGCTGCGCACCTTTTTCATTCCGCCATCGGCGATGTTCAGAACAACGGTTGCGGTGTTTTATTGAACTGTGTCCACAGGCATGACGACCCGCGCGGCTGCGGTTTTAGTCGGAGCTGTGAGAAATGCGCGCCTTTCAACGCAGTCAAAGAGCTGTTCACGACCGGCAAAGACATCTATGACCGCAACATGGAACTCACGAGAGAGCGCGACGATAACACAACCGAAAACGTGCTCTTGCGCTTCAGCATCTCTCCTGTCGTCTTCAATCGAAAACCTCATGCCGTTATTGCCTTGCACGACATCACCGCGTGGCACCACTCAGAGCAGCTTTACAAAACGCTCTTCCGCGAAATGCATTACGGTCTTATCTTGCTTAACCCGATATATGATGGACAAAATCACGTCGTTGACTTCGGATGCCAAACCGCTAACCCCGCATTTGAGCGCCTCACCGGTATCCCGGTCAGTCTATTACCCGGAAAGACGATTCTGACCATTATTCCCGATTATGATCCGGATCTGATTGCCGCGTACGCGCATGTCCTTCAAAGCGGCGAAGCTCTCCGCTACAATTTCCATTCGAAAACATTGAACAAGGATTTTGAAGGCACGGCCTTCCAGCCTCTTCCGCATCAGATTGCCTGCCTCTTTACCGATATTACCGACAGAAAAAGGGCAGAGGCACAAGCCCAAGAATCGGCAGAAGAAACACGCCGCTTGCTCTATGAAGCCGAAGCGGCCCGAAACGACCTCATTCAGGCGGTCGAGGAACAGAAACGTGCCGACGAGGCATTGATTCATGAACGCAATCTGCTCTATGCGCTGATGGACAACCTGCCCGACCGGATTTATTTCAAAGACACCGAGTCGCGTTTCCTGAAAATCAGCAAGGCCCATGCTCTCTCTCTGGGGCTCAAATCGCCCGACGACGCAGTCGGCAAAAGCGACGACGATTTCAAATCCGCAGAGGAGGCCCAGATCTGCCGCGCCAAAGAACAGCACATCTTCGAGACCGGACAACCGCTTGTTGCCCAAGTCGAACAGAAACGAACCGCAGACGGAAAGATCCACTGGGTCTCCGCATCTAAAGCGCCGATCAAAGATCAGCACGGATGCATCGTGGGCCTCGTCGGAATCTCGCGCGACATCACGCCCGAAATCGAATTGCAGCAACAACTCCAGCAGGCCTTGAAAATGGATGCCATCGGACGACTCGCAGGTGGTGTCGCGCATGACTTTAACAATCTTCTGCAAGTCATTTTGGGATTCACGGAAGTCCTGCTTTCGGGCGTCAATCAGGAAGATCCGCGGCACGACGATCTCAAACAGATTGAGCGTGCCGCGAAGCGTGCCGCCGATTTGACCCGACAGCTCCTGGCTTTCAGCCGCAAGCAACGCATACAAACGCAAATCCTCGACATCAACAAACTCATCTTGTCCACAGAAAAAATGTTATGCCGCCTGATGGGTGAGAACATTGAGATCGTCCCGCAACTTGCTCCCGACGTTAAAACCATACGCGCCGATCCTAACCAGATTGAGCAAATCCTGCTTAATCTGGCCGTCAACGCCCATGACGCGATGCCGCAGGGAGGCCGGTTGACCTTCAAGACCGAAAACATTGAGCTGAAACCCGAGGACGCGACCTTATTCCCCGAGTCGTCTCCCGGAAACTACACCTGCCTTTCGGTTTCCGACACGGGATGCGGTCTTAAGGCGGAGATCATCCCACACCTTTTCGAACCTTTTTTCACAACAAAGGCACAGGGCAAAGGCACCGGTTTGGGTCTATCCGTCATCTACGGGATTGTTAAGCAGAATGGCGGATGGATCAATGTCTACAGCGAGGAAGGTCAAGGCACGACCTTTAAGCTCTATCTGCCGTCGCGAGATGAAGAGCCCGAGGAGCCCGAGACTGTTGATCAAGCGAAAGAACTTCTTTCGCTGCCCGGCTTAGGCAAAAGCATCCTGTTGGTCGAAGATGAGCCTGGCGTTCGCAGTTTATCCACGCTTGTCCTTCAAGGAGCCGGCTATAAAGTCGTCGCCTGCGAAAATGCGAAGGCCGCCAAAGTCCTGTTCGAACATGAGCGAGACCCCTTCGACCTGCTGTTCAGCGATGTCATCCT
>CAZTDL010000162.1:0-8482 GCA_964612775.1 uncultured Lentisphaeraceae bacterium | reverse complement strand
GGAGAACGGTTTGCCGCACCCCCAACCGTTTGGACGCTTATCTCCGAAGAGCACGGCACCACATTCATTGAAAGCAAACACGAAGATAAAACCTCAGTGCTCGAACTACCCGCCTTTTGCCAGGCAGGTCAACGCACGTGGACATTGGGACTCGCGAGCGATTTCGGCCAACCGCTTCAGTCCGTCTCGGGGCATGTCAATATTGAACCCGCGGCGCTCGCCTCCTATCGGTTAACACCCGAAAACGCGTATATTCCTTTACGGACACCCCAAACGCGCGTACGCGTACAAGGGCTGGACGCTTTCGGCAACAGCTTACCGGTCCGTATCAAGAAGCCGTGTTGGACGCTCCCTCCGGGAACGCAGATCACTCTGTCGCGCATCCGGGGCAATCCGGCCATCGTTCAAGTCGGTTATCCCAACGACAAGCCCGCCCGGCATGTCATAGCGCTCTCCGACAATGAGGGTCACCGCGGCGCAACCGCCGTCACCACGGTCAATTACCGCAAGAACACGGTGAAGCTCAACGCGAACGGCTATTTGGTCTCTCCCGCAGGCACGCTTTTCTTTCCAAACGGCGGACTATACGCGAACTGGCCGCACAGGCTCAATGCGAATGGAGCCGTCGAACGCTCGCGGGATCTCTTTCCGTGCGGTCCCTCGCCGTATAACGAGGGCTATCCTTGGAGCGCGTCAACGGAAGCCGCCGTTGCAGCCTATCTCACACACTGTTCAGAGCGCGGGATCAACTGCCTGCGACTGATGTTGCGCAACATGGACCTCGTTGGCAGGGTCGATCCGGTGCAGCTTCAAGCCACCCTGCATCTCTTTGATCTTGCCCGACCTTACGGCATTCGTTTTCACATCGCGCTCTTCGAGGATTACGACAAGCCTCCGTATGTTTCCCGCACCATTCTGGAGAAGATCGCGCTGCCACAGTATACGCCAGAACAACTCACCGGACTGCCGTCGTACCGTGCCCGGTTCCTGATCGAAAAAAAGACACTGCCCTCCCCTGCGCTGCGTTACAGCGATCCCGATGCCATAGCCTGCCAGCGCGACTACCTGCGTGAGCTTATTCCCGTTCTCGCAGCCCGCGAAGAAGTGCTCTGCTATGAGTTCGAAAACGAGATGGTCTTTCCTCCCATGAACTGGTGCGCCGCCACCGCCGCCTTCATCCGCACCATCGATCCGCATACGCTGATCGTCGGCAACCCCGGACCGCACGACTGGCCCGAGCCGTTGCGTTGGCGCGCGTCGGGCTGTGATATCTACAATTATCATCCGTATAACGACGGAGAGGCTCATGCCGACCACGGCGCGATCATCTTCCTGCGAAGCAAATGGAGCGCGCAGAGCGGACTGCCGATGTATACCGGCGAAGGCGGCATTAACCAAAACCGCTGGCAGAACGACGTCAAGAAGGTTAGTGCGGAATCCGCCGCGCGCGGGACCCGCGATCAGATCTGGATGTCGGTCTGCTGCGGCGCGAACGGCTGTCTCTATTGGACCTTTATGCACGATCTCGAAGCCAAAGAATACGCGAAGGTGCTGCCGGCCTTCGCCGCGCTCGGGATCGACCTCCCCGCCCTCAAGCGCCAACGGCCGTCTGTCGCGCTCCTGCATCCGCTCAAGCATCGTGACACGAACGACGCCGCCATGACTATGCGGCTGCTCGATCTTGGGGTCGATTTCGACACCGTCGCCACAAACGAGGCCTGCGCTTACGCCGTCCGTATCGACATGGCGGCACAGACGCCGGAAAGCGTGACGCTTCCTGCGACCGTGGCCGCGCCCGCAAAGGGCTGGCAGATCGCGACCCTGCTGGCCGAGAAGAACGACCAAGCGCTGCTCTATCTGCGAAACACCGCCGGCGGAGTCAAGGACGTCGGCGCACCGCCCCGTCCCTGCTTTCTGCGCGATATTCAACCCGCCGAGGCCGCGTTCATACTGCGCCAAACCTGGACCAAAATCGTTGCGTTTGATCTCGATACACGCCAAGTCCGAACCGTCACAGCCGACGCCTCAGGCCTCATTTCGCTCGGCGTCACATCCCACGATTTTCTTATCGGCCTGCGCAAATAGAGCGGGAAAGATTTTTCGGGGAAGACAGTCGCCACCGATTGTCGCCGTTTTCTCGTGTCAGGGCCTCGATGGATAAGCGCGGTGAAGCGGAAAAACCCGCTACTTCTCTTCCAGCGCATCCAGCACACGCACGCGCACCGCATCCATCGAGGCTCTGTTTTTCTCGATTTTCCAAAACATGTTCGAAGCGGTCACGGCGGAGACAGCTTCGGAAACGCCGTCCGTCAATAGACTGTCCGCGCGCTTGAGCCACGCCGACTTTTGGCCGGAGGCGCGGGCTCCCGCCGCCTTGTCCCGCAACATCCGCAAACACTCGTAGTCCTGAACCCCTTCGCGGATCGCTTCGCTGTGCTTGCCCTCCATCACGCTGTCCGGTCCCACAAAATACGGCGAGTACTCATTATATGCCTGCGCATAGGCCCGCCACGAATCGCCGATACCGCCCCCGCAACCGAACGCCCAATAGAACGAACCCTCGGCTCCTATTTGAAACGCGAGCCACGCTTGCGCCCGATGGTATGTAATCGGATCCAGCAATTTCGCCGGACCGCTGCACGAATAGAGCCAGAGCGTCCTGCCCGCCTCTTTTTGGCGAAGGTAGAAATCGCGGAACGGCAGGCCCTGAGCCACCATCATCGGCGTATTCGGGCAAAGCACGTCGCTCAGCGCAAACATCGCGGGGGCGCCCTTGGTCGGATCCTCGTAAGTCGGATCCTCAAACAACACGACGCCCAAATTCGCCGCACGCACCGCATTAGCCCACGTCACGATCACCTCGTCCTGCTTCCGCTCGTGAGGCTCGTCGACCAGCAGGATCACGAGCTGCCCCGCTTTCAACCCCTGCTTCGAGAGGTGATCGACCCACGCGCCCAGCCACGTGCCGACCATCATGCCGAACCGCGGCGTCCCCATCTTCTCGCCGTTGAATGACGTCCCCACGCTGAAGAAGACGCAGTAGTTCCGCGCCCCCTGCCAGCGCTCTACCCAAGCGTCCCACACCCCGAAATCAAGCGCCTCTCCGTTTTGCAAGCGCCCGTCCGCATCGAACGCGGCTCCTTGGGGAAAAACCGCTGAGGTCGCCCACGGGCTGTCCACATACATCTCGCGCATCAGCGCCTGATTCGCCTTGAAATTGCCCGGAGCGCGATAATAATCAGCCTTGCCCTGCGTGTAATCCCATCCGCCCACATGCAGCGACGGCCGCTTCGGGAAGTCCAGGTCCCTGACCCTGATGCGAAGCGCGAGATCCTTGCGGAACGCCGCGTCGTCCGATTCGATCCCGATTTTCCCGACATACGTTTGGGCCGCGCCGCACGGACGGTTGCAGGACACCCAGACCTGCCGCGTGCAGCCTGCGGGCACGGACAGACGCCGCACGCCTTGTCCGTCGGAGGCAAGTGGCCGCAGAGCCGCCGCCACGGGCGTGCGACTCTGCGTATCCGTGAACAACACCTCGCGCAGCGTCACGTTAACGTTGTCGGGAACGCCGCTCACCGTCAGCGCCAGATGCAGCGCGCTGTCGTTCGGGTTGGTGATGTTGAACGTTTCGCCCCGCACCTCGCCGCGCATCAGGTCGAGCGCGACGACGTCGGTTCCGGCCCCTTTGGGCGGGACCACCGTCAGCGCCAGCGGGGCCCAGCGATTGTTCTGCCACACCAGCGGCTTCGTCACGCCCGCCGTGCGCAGCACCGGCGCATGGAGCGCCAGAATGGTCTGATGCAACCCTTCATACGGCAGCACCGTCTGGAACGTGTCGCCGGCCTTCTCCGCCTCATCGGCGATTTTCTCCTTCAGCGCCATGCCCCCGGCCTTCAGTTCAGCCGCAACGGCGCCATGCCCCAGAGATTCGCATTGCGTCAGAATCGCGCGCAGATCCTCGCGAAGGCGGGCCGCCACACCCGACCGCACGCAGGACTCCGCAAAAAAGCGGCGCGGATCCGCCGCACGCCGTCCCGGCATCTCGCCGTGAAGCCAGGCATCGGGTCCGCGCCAAAACTCGATCTCATCGACGAAACAGTAGGGCCGCGCCGCCGCGACCACGCAGACATACCGCCCGCGCCCTTTCAGGCGATCCGACGCGTATCGGAACGCGGCATATCCCTCGGCCGGCGGCGCCTTTTTTTCTGTTCCCAGTTCGCACAGGTCGCCCAGATACGTCCATGACTTCTTGTCCTCGCTCGTCAGGACATACAGGCTCTCAGGCCACGTCACCCCGGCCACGCCGGCCGCGCAACTCCACGACACGCCGCAGACGGGTTCCACCTTGCCCAAATCGATGGTGCAGATGGCCGGCGAGGCGTGCGTCCACCCCACGGTCTCTTTCTGCGTCCAAAAATAGCCCTTCGCGTAAACCCCGTCCGTCATCTGCACCGCGTCACCGGCGTCCGTGCAATAGCTGTAACCCGGTGTCGGCGACAGCGTATAAGGTTTCTTGAGCGCGATATTTTCGGGTGCTCCGAAACACACCGCGGCAATCCCCGACAGCCACAGCCCCGTTTGATAACGCTTCATGTCATCTTCTCCTGAGGCTCAACATTCCCTCACTTCAAGCGCCACTTGGTCGCCATCAGGCAGGTCTGCTCATCCTTCGTCTCCGCCTGATAATAGACCGTCAGAATCGCGCCGTCCGGCAATTCCGCCGATGCGGGATAGCCGAGGTCGCCATTGAAGTGTCCCGCCAGCTTGATCTCGTTCGCCACATCCCATGTGCGGCCCTGATCATCGCTGAGGCAGGCGTATTCGCCGAACGGGGGCATTCTCCGACCATACACCGTCAGGATTTTGCCGCTACGCAGTTTGATCAAATGCGGCGGATACCCTTGGATCGGCGTCGGGACCATGCGGGTCCACGTCTTGCCGCCGTCGTCGCTCTCGGCCTGCCGCATCAGGCACTGCGACTCGTCGCGTGCTTTCTTGCCCGGCTCGGGCTTGGCGTGGAACCGGAACTGCGCCACCAGCCGGCCGTCGTCCGTCTCCACCAGATGCGGCTCGTGGAACTGGCCCACCTCATCCGGCGGGGTCGGCTCGATCGCCGCGATTTTCTGCCATGAACGGCCGTTATCGCGCGACTCCTCGACCGTCAGCTCGTGTTTTTCGTGTTTCCAAACAGCCGAGGTCCCGTCGCCCAACCAGCGTCGGCCGACCAGCAGCAGACGTCCGTCTTTCAGCAGGATCGGCCCGTGATTAGCCGATCCGTAAGTCTTGACCGGTGTCTCCCATGTCTTGCCGCCGTCTGATGAACGCGTCGTGTAGTAGCCAAGCCACGCTTCCTTAACCGATTTCGGGATCTTCTCATCATGTAACCACCAATAGAACGGCGGCGTGCCGGGCTTAAGCTTACTCCGGTCGCGGATGCTGCCCATGTAAGCCACCGACGTGAACCACGCGACCACCAGATCGCCGTTGGGCAGTTCGATGATTCCCGCATCGCGATCATCCAGCGGCGTGTTACACACCGTCTGCGGACCGCCCCACGTTTCCCCGAAGTCCTTGCTCCTGACCATCTGTACCTTGCCGAAGGGGCAGATGTGCCCATCGCGATCACCCGAAAACACGGCAAGCAGTTCGCCGTCCTTGCGTAGACAAACCGACGGCCAGCCGATGTACCGGCCCGGCTCCTTGCACACCACCCGTGTCCAGACGATCTCCGCACGTTTCTGCTGAATCGGCGCCCCGTGTATTTCCGACGGCTTGTTTTGCGCCATGCCCGACGTCAAAAACCCCGCCGCCGCGATGAAAGCCAGCGTATTCGTTTTCATGCGTACTCCCTTTGCTGTACCCCACTGTTGAAACGATCTAGAAGACAGTTTTACCATACGCCAAACACACCGACAAAACGTTCATTTCATTACAATTGTAATTTTGTGCACAAATGCCGCTTGCATCCGACCGTGCCGACGTGCAATGATCACTCATAGGTTTGGTATTCAAAGCGGTCAAACCGTCAACCTCATGTGTCCGTGCAGGAGCGTCCTATGGCATTCACGATGAGCATCGAGTATCTGGACCGTCCGGACAGGCGTGTGCTGAATCTGGAGAAGGCCGGCGCGCAAGGCGTTCCCGTGTTAGGCTTAACCCGCCACACAAGTCAAGTCAACCCCGTTATCGAACACGTGCATCCCGGCATCTTTGAGTTCGGGCTTTGCCTGCGGGGCGCATTGACGCTCAGCAGCCGAGACCGGATCCATACCATCATGCCCGGCCAGATTTTCGTCAACCAGCCCGGCTTTCCCCACCGCCTCACCGCCCAACCCCGCGGACTCTTCCTCTACTGGATGCAAGTCAACCTCGTCGCGCCGGAAGAAAAAGGGACTTTACTCAAACTGCCGAAACGGGAGGCTCGGCTGCTCTGCGAAAAGATGCGCGGCCTACCCGCCGCGGTCATGCCCCAGACACAGCATGTGCGGCAGGCCTTTCTCCGTCTGTTTCAGCAGTACGATTCACCTCCCGGCATCTATCGATCCCTTTGCGTGAGACAGGCCTGTCTCAGCCTCTTGATCGAACTGCTTGAATGCTCTGTTCCCCAAAACCGTCCGACCGACTCCGAACGCATCCGTGCCATCATCGCCCAGATGCGCAATACTCCGGAGCGGGACTACAGCATCGACGACCTCGCGCACCAAGCCGCGCTCTCTCCCACGCATTTCATCAATCTCTTCAAGCGCGCTACCGGTTTGCCGCCTATTCATTTTTTGCGCGACTGTCGCATAGCCGCCGCAAAAAACTTCTGAACGCGAGCGCGCGCTCCGTCACCGAAATCGCCCTCGCTCTCGGTTTTTCATCCTCGCAGCATTTCGCCAACCAGTTCAGGCGCGCAACAGGACAGACCCCTCGCGAATGGCGCATGAACGATCGGAACACAAGGTCTTGAAAAACGAAGCGAAAACGCATGCTGACCGAGACGCTTGGTTTTTCAGCGCGCCTCGTCAGCATGTCAAAGCGTTTTAGCTTTTCGAGAAGTTCTCCGAAGCGAACGTCCAGTTCATCAGACGGTCCAGCACAGCCTTCACATAATCCGCGCGCCGATTCTGCCAGTCCAAATAATACGCGTGCTCCCACACGTCGATCGTCAGCAAGGGCGTCACGCCCTTTTGCGTCAGCGGCGTCTCGGCATTCGGGGTTTTCAACACTTTGAGAATCCCCTTCTCCGCCACCAGCCACGCCCAGCCGCTACCGAACTGCGTCTTGGCCGCATCGGCCAACGCCGCATTACAATCCGTCATCGAGCCAAACGATTTTTTAATCGCCGCCGACAACGGCGCCGAAACCGCCCGTGGTTTCCCGACCGGCATCAGCGACTGCCAATAAAACGTGTGGTTCCAGATTTGCGCCGCATTGTTAAAGAACGCCGCATATTCGGACTTGCCGGCGGTCCGGCAAACGATTTCCTCCAACGACATCCCTGCGAAGGGCGAGCCCGGCAGGAGCTTGTTGAGCGCGGCCACATAGCTCTGATGATGTTTGCCGTAGTGAAAGCTCAACGTCTGCGCTGAGATCACGGGAGCCAAGGCGTCTTGGGCAAAAGGAAGCTCAGGCAGAGAAACGGACGCGGCCGCGACCGTCCTTCCGCCTAGCCGAACCGTTGTGCATCCGGCGGCAGTAGCCGTAACCGCCAGAAAGGTCCGTCTGGAAAGCCCCCTGTCCATCTTGAACCGAGGTGATGTTTTCATCGTCTTCCTTTCCTGTTTTTTCTTATCGTGACACACGCATCCTTACCAAATGAACCCGAAGCGAGGGGAGGTAAACGGCCAATAGACAACCGACGCGGGACCCAGCAGCTTCCGCTCCGGCACCGGCCCCCAGTAACGGCTGTCATAGCTGTTGAACGAGTTGTCGCCCATAGCATAGTACTGACTGCCATTCAACACGACCTTATCCGTTTCATCGGCCAACGATTTTCCCGGAAGGAAGACCTGCCGTGAGCCGCTCGGGTTAAACCCGGAATACGCGGGACTCTTGGCCCACAACTTCTCCTTCCGCGATATCTGCCCGATACGCTTCGGCTCTGTCACAACCGCGCCGTTGACAATCAGATTCGGGGCCTTGATCTGCAAGGTCTCATTCGGAAGCCCGGTCATGCGCTTAATGTAATGGGTTCCTTGCTGCAGCGCCGTAATGCCGGTGGTCGAGAACACCATCACCTCTCCGCGCGTCGGATGCGAGAAATTCCATTTCCAGCGGTTAACAAACACGAAGTCTCCCGAAACCACCACGCCAGACCAGAGCACATCGCCCTGTTTAACGCTCTCGCCGTTGGCAACGCCCCCCTTCAGTCTCACGGGACGATGGTACGCATCAGTCTCGACGGCATCGTTCGGCACATAGTGAGGAACACCCGCCACCACAACCGGCATATAACCGGGTTTACGGCTGCCATCGCTCGGCATGAAATGAACCG
>CAZTDL010000161.1:0-8526 GCA_964612775.1 uncultured Lentisphaeraceae bacterium | reverse complement strand
GAACCCGGTTTCCATTATGGGGATGACGAAACGGTTGGCCGAAATCGCGCTACAGGAACTGAACAGGCGGGGGACAACACGTTTCTCGGCGGTGCGATTTGGAAATGTGCTTGATTCGTCCGGGTCGGTGGTGCCGCTTTTCCGCGAACAGATCGGTAAGGGTGAGACTGTGACCGTGACCCACCCTGAAATGAAGCGCTATTTTATGACGATTTCCGAGGCGGTATCGTTGGTTCTGCAAGCGGCGGCGTTGGCAAAGGGCGGGGAGATCTTCGTGCTGGATATGGGCGAACCGGTCAAGATTGTCGAACTGGCGGAAGAGATGATCGCGCTTTCCGGACTGCGTCCGTACGAGGATGTCCCGATCAGTTTTACGGGCATCCGTCCGGGTGAGAAACTGTTCGAGGAACTGGATGTGAGTGACCGGTCGGCCTACAGAACAGGGCATGCGCGAATTTTTGTGAGTAAAATCCGGGAAGTGGAACCGCAAACGGTTGCGGACATGCTGAGCACCTGCCAACAGCTCAGCGCGGAACGCCCCGACGCCGAAAAATTGCGGACGGCAGTGCGGCAGGTGATGTCGGCGGTGACTTTGTCTGATGAGGGGTTGATCGAAAAGGCGGATGTCAGTTGAAACGACGTTTGAACAGGGTGCGTTGGCTCGCGCTGGCGGTGATGGCGGTTGTGGCCGGATTTAATTATCGGTACATGATCAGTTTCACCATGGTCATGTTTGCGTCGCCGCTGGAGGACATGTCGCACGGTTGGATGGTTCCTTTCGTCAGCTTGTATGTCCTGTGGAGACAGCGTAAAGCGATTCGCGAAGCGGCGGCTTCACCCTGTTGGGGCGGGGCGTTCTGGGTCGCGCTGTTTCTCGCGGTCGCGTGGTTTGGCGGTCGTGGCGGGCAGTCACGTTTAGAGCAGGTGTCCTTCATCGGTTTGTGCTGGGCGGTTCCCTATGCGTTTTGGGGTCGCGGCCTTGAGCGGCTTCTGCGCTTTCCCGCGGCGTATCTGGCGTTCACCATACCGGTCTCCTCGTTCATCGACTTTTTCACGATCCATTTGCGCATTTTTTCCTCGTCGTTGGCGACGAGTCTGCTGAATGGTGTGGGCGTGGCGGTCGAACGCTCCGGCACGGCGCTGTTTTCGCGTGTGCCGGGCGCGACGTTCAATGTGGATGTCGCTGACCCGTGCAGCGGGATCCGATCCCTTTTCGCGATGATGGCACTGACGGCCGCGTATGCGTATTTCACGCAGAAGACCACGGCCCGGAAGTGGGCGCTCTTTATCTGCTCGTTGCCGATCGCCATGATCGGCAACACGATCCGCATTATGTCCATTTGTCTGATGGCAACTTGGTTCGGGCAGGAAGTCGCGACGGGGTATTATCATGATTATTCCGGATATGTGATCTTCCTCGTCGGTGTTTTACTGATGATCCAGGCCGGCGAGATGATCCAAAAATACGGGATAACGAGTGATCGGTGGAACAGTCTCTGGGGCCGGCAGGATACGTCGGAACCGCATCAGGCGGTCGGTCATGGAGGGCGGGGAGCATACGGCGTGGTGGGCGTCGTCTGCGCGTTGACCGTGCTGGTGTTTGCGGGAAATCTTTCAATGCCGGCGCCGACCTTCGATTCGTCTTCTTTTGTCTCGTCATCGCTGCCGGAAACCGTGGGCGAATTCGTGGGCGATGTGCCTTGGTTTTGCCATAATCCGCAGTGTCTGGAAGTGACTGAAGAACGGGAATTGGTGAGAGCGGGCCGCCGAAACGCGGAGGGGTTTGTTTGTCCGGCATGTGGTGAACCGTTGCACGGATGTTCGCTGGGAGAAAAGACGGATCTTCCGAAGGACACGGTGATCCTTAAACGAAATTATCGTTCTGCAGATGGTCTTGTGTATGCGGTGAGTGTGGTGGTGGGCGGACGGCAACGGAACAGTATCCATCGGGCGGAGTTGTGCTTGCCGGCGCAGGGCTATGTGATGTTAGGCGCGGAGCGGATGCCGTTACGGCTGACGGGAGGGAAAACGCTCATGGTCCGTAAAATTGCCGCCAAACGGGAAGGCGGAACGACGCTTAACCTGATTTATTGGTTTTTGAGCCGCGAGCGGGAGAGTTGTTCTCATACGCAGCGGATTTTGCTGGACGTGCTGGATCGTTCAATCCACAATCGGATCAATCGCTGGGTGATGGTTGCGGTGAATGTTTCGTCTCCGCTGGATTCTCCTGAGAGTCAGGAACGGTTTGAAACGTTTTTGTCGGAATTGTATCCGAAACTCATCTTGGATCGGTAAGAACGAGTTATGACGGTGAATTGGATCACAGAACTGGCCGATTATTCCGAGAGCTTGCTCGGGCGGCTGGTGACTGACGGTACCAAATATGCGGTCGCTTTTCTCGGCGCATTGGCCGTGTCGCTTGTTTTGACGCCCGTGTTCCGGGAAGTTGCCCATAAAGTCGGTATGGTTGATCAGCCGGATGCAAGGCGCATCAATAAGGTGCCTATTCCGAGAGGTGGCGGTTTATCGATTTTTGTGGCTTTTCATGTGACGCTTGGTGTTTTGATGTTATGTCTCGGGACGGAAATCTGTCTGCCGTTCTCACGTTTTTGGCAAGGGCGTTTTCTGCTGGCGTCGGGGCTGTTGGCTGTTGTCGGGCTCATCGACGATAAACGCGGCATGAAGCCTATTGTGAAGCTGGCGGGCCAGATCGGAGTGGCGCTCATTCTCTACTGTTCCGGCGTGCATGTGGGCGGTATCATCGTGGCCTTCCCGCCGTGGTTGGATTGTCTTGCGACTGTATTTTGGATCGTGGGTGCGATCAACGCTTTCAACCTGATCGACGGCATGGACGGCCTTGCAACGGGATTGTCCTTGATCGCTTCGGTCGGATTAGCCGGAGCTTTGCTTTTTACGGGCTATACGGCGGCTACGTTACCGTATCTTGTTCTGGCGGGCGCATGTTTGGGCTTTTTGCGGTATAACTTCTATCCGGCCTCCGTTTTCTTGGGGGACACGGGTAGCATGTTTCTCGGATTGTGCATTGCGACGTTGCCGCTGATGACGGGATCGCGCAAAGAACTGGTGGCGTCACTGGGCATGCCGCTTTTGGTCATGGGCGTGCCGATCTTTGATACGATGCTGGCGATCTGGCGGCGTTCGGTTCGGGCGTTGCTGCCGCAAAACGAGCCCGGAAATAATCGGGTGCAGGTGATGCAGCCGGACAAAGAACATGTGCATCACCGTCTTTTGCGCGTCACCATGAATCAACGTTCGGCGGCGATTACCCTTTATATGATTAGCGTGGGTTTAGTGGCGGTCGGATTGTGCGGAACGATGCTGAAAGGGCGGGCTCCGGGGTTGTTCCTGATCGCGTTCGTTGTCGCTGTTTTTGTTGTGGTTCGGCCTCTGGAGCGGGTCGAATTGTGGGATACGGGCCGATTGCTGTCGGGCAAGCGGGGAATGATCCGGCAGGGGCTTGTGATTCCAGCCTATATCGCTTTGGATGCTTTTTCGTTGTGCGGCGTCTGGATGGTTGCGCGATGGCTTTCCGGGTTACCGTTGGGGCGAACCGACTTTCTTTCGAATCTGCCGCTTTATGTGGTTCCTGTGTTTGTGATTCTGGTTGTTACAAAGACGTATTGGCGTGTCTGGTCGCGGGCGCAGGTGCGCGATTTCGCCGTGTTGGGCATGGCCGTCGTGGCGGGAACGCTCCTGGGGGTCGGAATGGCATGGCTGTTCAACGAGCCTGAACCGAATATGGTCGGATTTGCCATTGTGTTCGGAGCGTTGGCCGTTTTTCCAATCACGGGTGTTCGGCTGTGGCGCGAATATGTCAGAGGAATCATGCAGAGTCTTGAACGGCGCGTTTTGTTGGAAAAAGCGGAGACACTGCGTTTTCTCGCGTATGGCGGAGGGCTTTGGCTTCGCAGTTACCTGCGAGAGATGGCGGAACGTCCGGGCATGAATGATCGGGTGATTATGGGCGTGATCGATGACGACATCCATTTGAATGGCCGCATTATCGCGGGATATCAGGTTCTTGGAGGCTTCGACAAGATTTCTGAAGCGGTGGCGAAGTACCGGATTGACGGCGTTATCATCACGTGTCTGATGGAGCCGGAAAAGCAACGGCAGATAACGGCGAGACTGGAGGAAATGGGTGTTCGCGTCTCGGTCTGGACTTGCGGTGAACATGCCCTGACGGCTTTAAAACGGGATGTTGAAAATGAAGAGCTATCGTAAAGAATTGTGGTTCCGAACCTGTAGCCGCCGAGCCTATGTGAATATTACTCCGGAGGTGGCGTCGTGCCTGAAGGAAAGCGGTATTCAAGAGGGGCTCTGTTTGGTCAATGCGATGCATATCACCGCCAGTGTGTTCATCAACGATGATGAGGAAGGCTTGCAGGCCGATTTTGAGCGCTGGCTGGAGCGGCTCGCTCCCGAAAAGCCATATCGTCAATATGCGCACAACGGTGCGGAGGATAATGCGGACGCGCATTTGAAGCGGCAGGTGATGGGGCGCGAAGCGGTGATCGCCGTGACGGGCGGGCGACTTGATTTCGGGCCGTGGGAACAGCTCTTTTACGGTGAGTTTGATGGCTTGCGGAACAAGCGTGTGTTGGTCAAGATCATCGGAGAGTGAGTTCGGATGTTTGCGGTGATGAAATTTGCGGCATGGCTGCTGAATCCGTTGTCGCTGGGTCTGGCGGGAATTCTTGCCGGGGGGGGGGGCTGGCTGTGGCGCGGCCGGAAATCGCTCGGGCTCCTGACGTTGGCTTTCACGTTTGCCTGGTTGTGGATTTGGTCGTCGCCTTGGTTTTTGATGCTTGTCGGCGGTGGCCTTGAACGCGGTTATCCTCCGCAGCCCGTACAGGATCTCCCCCAAGCGGATGTGATTGTCGTACTGGGAGGAGGCCTTTCTTCTCCGACTGCGATGACTCTCTATCCTGAGCTTTCATCCGGTGCCGACCGAGGTTGGCATGCGGCGCGGTGTTATCATGCCGGTAAAGCGCCCGTCATCCTTTTTTCCGGTGTGGCGGAAGGGCCCGGCATGAAGCAGTTCCTAACGGATTTAGGCGTTCCTCCGGAAAAAATCATTTTAGAGTCTGAAAGCAAGAACACTTACGAAAACAGTCTGTTCACGCGGGAAAAGCTGAAAGACCTGCAGGCCAAGCGGGTGATTCTTGTCACATCGGCATGGCATTTGCGGAGGGCGATGATGACTTTTAAGCGCATGGGGATGGAGGTGATTCCCGCCGGCGCAGATTATGAAGCGATGGCGGCCTGCGGCTCGACGACACCCCGAATGCCCGCTTATTATCTTCCGACGGCCGACTGTCTGAATAAAAGTTCGGCGGTATTCAAAGAACATATCGGATATTGGGCGTACGCGGCTTATCTGCGGATCAGTAGAGCGGACAAGCGATAAGATTTGTTTACGGGCCGAAGCGGCTCAAGAAAAACGTCTCTCCGCCTTCGGGCGCGATTCCACGCATGTGAATCGCGCCCGATGCGCTTTCAGCGGAAGAACGGTGATGCGGGGGAGTGAGAATGTCTTGAATTTTGCGTCCGCTAACGGGTTTTCTCGCTTGCGGGTTTTGCGCGTTTTTGATTAACTATGCTCATTTACGTGTAAAAGTGATCACGAATGAGCGATACGGTTTCCAGAGAGCTGGCTGAGGCCAGATGGCGCAAGTTGCGGGGATTTCTTCGCGAGCGCGGTATTTTGCGCGTCGAGGAATTGGCCGCTGAGCTGGGTGTTTCTGCCGCAACGGTGAGACGTGATTTGGCCGCGTTGGAGGCGTCGGGCGAATTGCGGCGTATCCACGGAGGCGCGGCGGCACCGGACGGGCGCGATGCCGAGCCGCTTTTCGATGACAAGACGTCGATGGCCGCCCAAGAGAAGCAGCAGATTGCGGAAGCCGCGCTCAAGCTGATCGGTCCTCGCGACATCGTTTATCTTGATGGCGGCAGTACGATTCTTGCTCTGGCACGTCTTTTGACCACGCAAACGCGGCTCACGGTCGTGACCAACTCTTTGCGCGTGGCGCAGGTTTTTAGCAACGGCGGCCCGCGTATGATCCTGACCGGCGGCGAGTGCCGTTTGCTCAGCCAGACGTTCGTCGGCCCTTTGACGCGGGCCGTGCTGGAGCAGATGCACCTCGATATCGCTTTTATGGGAACGATTTGCGTGTCGGCCGAGCACGGCATGACCACGACCGATCCGGCCGAAGCTTTCACCAAGGAGCAGGCCATGGCGCGTGCGTCGCGCACGGTTCTTTTAGCGGACAGCTCGAAGTTCGGAAAGACGAGTTTTGTCCGTTTCGGTACATTGAAAAATCTTTCCGCAGTGATCTCAGACAAACACATGCCTTCCGCCGAACGGAAGGCGTTTCAACGCGCCGGAGTCGAAATGATTCTTGTGTGATGAGCAAACAGGACAAAATCACCCATGGCAAGCAACAACTACATCAGTACATTGAAGCCCAACTTCAAACCCACGACGTATAATCTCGGTAAGATCCCGGCCTATCAGTATAAAGGTACGCTGAAAGATGAGATCGCGGCAGGGAACATCACGGCGGCTCTCGCGGTCGATGTGCTCGAGGACATGCTGACGATCCGGGAATTCGAGGAAATGATCGTCAAACTGCGCTCGGGCGCCTACGATGCCTGTAAAGGCTATGAGTATCGCGGGCCTACGCATGTGTCGATCGGTCAGGAGGCTACGGCGGTGGGCTGCTGTGCCGCGCTCCATTATGACGATTTCATCACGTCCACGCATCGTGGGCATGGCGATTCGTTGGCAAAAGGCCGTACCGCCATCCGCGGCATGAGTGTCGACGAGCTGAAGGCGCGCGTTCCTTCGTGCACTTCCGCGAAGAAAAAGGATTTGATCGAGGCGGCATTGGATGGGCATGTCTATCGCGCGATCGCGGAGCTGTTCGGTAAAGAAGACGGATATTGCAAAGGACGTGGCGGCGGGATGCATATCGCCGATTTCAAGGCCGGCCATCTCGGCGCAAACGCCATCGTGGGCGGCGGCGTTCCGATCGCCACGGGATCGGCCATGAGCGCCCGCTATTTCAAGACCGGCAAAGTCACCTGTTGTTTTGCGGGTGACGGCGCCTATGCGAACGGTGTGGTGTTGGAGGCGCTCAACTGGGCGGCCATGGGTCAGTTCACCGATCCGACCTATACGAATAATCCTTTCGGCTTGCCGATCGTTTACGCGATTATCAACAACCACTACGGCTTTACCGGACGCATCGACGGCGAGGTCGCCGGCGTTTCCACCGTCGCGCGTCGTGCCGCCGGTTTCGCGGACAACAATATGCACGCGGAGGTTATCAACGGCATGGATGTCCTTGCCTGTATGGATGCCATGCGCCGCGCCTCCGAACTTGCCCGCAGCGGTAAGGGGCCCGCATTGGTGGAGTTCGATACCTATCGCAATTACGGACATTCGCTGGGTGATCCCCGTAACGAGTATCGCAGCAAGGACGAAGAGGCCGAGTGGAAGGCGTTGGATCCGATCGCGCAGTTTGAGAAACAGTTGCTTGACGCTGGGTGCATCACCGCCAAGAAACTTGCCGATCTCAAGACTAAAGTGGCCGACCGCAACGCCCGTATGGCCGCCAAGGCCGCGTGGGCGAAAGATCCCGATCCGGCCGATGTGATCAAGTATATGTACACGGATACCCGTGTCGAGACTGTTCCGGAGACGTTTGCCGCCGTAAAAATCGAAGGCGCGCTGCCCGCGATCAAACGTACGGACGACAGTCAGATCACGTATAAGGACGCGATCAAAGAAGCCATGATCGAGGAGATGACGCGCGATAACCGCGTGGTGCAATGGGGCGAGGATATCGCCGAGTACGGCGGCGCATTCAAAGTCACCAAAGGTTTGACCGAAGCTTTCGGCCGTGACCGTGTCTTCAACTCGCCGATTTCCGAGGCTTGCATCTGCGGCACGGCGGTCGGTGCGGCCATGACGGACCTGCGTCCCGTGGTTGAGCTGATGTACATGGATTTCTGTCTGATGGCTTCCGATCAGATCGCCAACCAGGCGGCTAAGTGGCACTATATGTCCGGCGCCAACATTGAAGTGCCGCTCGTATACCGCGCTTCCGTTGGAGGCGGCAAGGGGTATGGCGGACAGCACTCTCAAACGCTGGAGTCGGTGTTTACCCACATTCCTGGGCTCTACGTGGTTTATCCTGCCACGCCGGCGGATGCCAAGGGTATGCTCAAGAGCGCCATCCGCGACAATAACCCGATTCTCTTTGTTGAGTCGCAGATCATGTATAACGTTAAGGGCGTTGTGCCTAAAGAGGAGTATTTGATCCCTCTCGGCAAAGCGGATATCAAACGTGCGGGTGATCAAGTCACTATCGTCACATGGGGCCCGATGCTGTATGATGCGCTCAAGGTTGCCGACCAACTTGCGGCAGACGGCCTTTCCGCCGAAGTGGTGGATCTCCGGTCGCTTGTGCCGCTCGATATGGAGACTGTTCTGGCGTC
>CAZTDL010000160.1:0-8542 GCA_964612775.1 uncultured Lentisphaeraceae bacterium | reverse complement strand
ATTTATCGACGGTACGCACGTTCTTGACGGCAAGGCCCTGACGAACCGCATCCGCAACATAGGCTTTATCCGGGCAAACTAAGTTCGACACGTCCAAAAACACGCGCCGGCCGACCAATTGCGTCGGAACCGCGTCGGCCAACGCATAATCCACGGCCTTGCTCAACAACATCTGTTCTTCCGGAGCCCGAGCCGTGTTCGACTCGCGATACGACAAACAACCTCCGGAAAACATCAGCGCCAGCAGCGCGGCCCACCGCCCGACGCAGATATCCGAACACCTCTTCATACGCCTCCCCTTTTTTCCGATTCTTCCGTTCTTCCCCGAATCTGATGATTGCCAAACATATCACAGCCCGCCATGCGAGTCCACCCTCCGACCCCGCAGAATAACCGGACGGCGCAACCGTTCAGCTTTCACTTGCACACCTATTATCAGCGCTCTACAATAAGCCGTCTCTTATGAAACCGTTCTTTCCAGTCTTTGATTTTCATGTTCATCTCTATCCGGACCCCCTCGCCCAGAAAGCGGTCGGGCAACTCGCTCATCGGTTTGGAAACGCCCCCGCTTTCGACGGTACGGTTGAAGGCATGAAGCTGAATTTGGCCGAATCGGGCATCTTCGGTTCACTCAACCTGCCGGTTGCGACGAAACCGAGTCAGGTCGATTCGATCAACGATTGGGCCGCGGCCAACAACCAAGGCAAGATCTACAGCCTCGCCACCGTTCATCCCGACACCCCTGATATCCCCGGCACGCTAGCCGCAGCGCGGGCGGCCGGCTTTAAGGGTGTTAAGCTGCACCCCGAGTATCAGGCGTTCACGCTGGATGATCCGCGCCTCATACCGGTCTGGGAAACCTGTTGCGGGCTGGGGTTGTTCATCTTCTTGCATGCGGGAGGAGAACGCGTCTTCACGCCGCCGTTTCACACCTCACCCTCGTCTATCGCCGCTTTAATCGCGCGTTATCCCGGCCTGACGCTCGTCGCCGCGCACCTCGGCGGCTTCCAGATGTGGGACGAGTCGGAAGAAGTGCTGATCGGGAAAAAGCTCTATCTCGATCTCTCGCACACCTTCTTCTGGATGTCCGACGAGCAAATCGTGCGCATGGTCAGAAAACACGGCGCAGACAAAATTCTTTTCGGTTCAGACGCGCCATGGCAGACACCCGCCCGGGTCCTCGACGCCTTTCTCGCACAATCTTTCACCAAGGCCGAACAGCGGCAGATTCTCTGGGAAAACGCCGCCCGGCTTCTGGATCTTCCCAACCCGATACGGGAAACCGTACCGCACATTAACACCCAACCCCAAGCACACCTATGACCCTCTCCATCATCGGACTCGGTCTCATCGGCGGCTCTTTCGCAAAAGACCTGCGCAAAGCGGGCCTCGCATCGGAACTGCTCGGCGTTGAATCCTCGGATGAACACGCCGCCCGCGCGCTGCAACTCGGACTTGTCGACCGCATCGTCACGCGCGAAGAAGCGTTGCGACACAGCGAGGTGATCCTTCTCGCCGTACCGGTCAACGCCATCGAAACGCTTTTACCCCAACTGCTTGACGGCGTGAGCCCGTCACAAACGGTGATCGATCTCGGGTCCACCAAATTCCAGATCGAGGAAACCGTTCGGAACCATCCCCATCGCGAGCGCTATGTGGCCGCGCATCCTATGGCGGGCACGGAGAACGCCGGTCCGGATGCGGCGCAGGAAGACCTTTTTAAAGGTAAAACCGTCTTGCTCTGCGATCTCGACCGGAGCGCTCCTGACGCCTGTAAAACCGCGCTCGAGATTTTCCACGCCGTAGGTCTCAAATTCGAATTCATGAACGCCGAGCAGCATGATCGCCATGCGGCTTACGTCTCGCATCTCTCGCATGTCGCAGCCTATGCGCTTTCGTTGGCGGTACAGGGCGAGGAAAAGGCGGGCTACGCCGTTCCTCGTCTGGCGGGGGGCGGATTCGCCTCCACCGTGCGATTGGCAAAAAGCTCGCCCGAAATGTGGGTGCCGATCTTTAAACAGAATCGCGAACATGTGCTGAAAGCCATCGACGCCTTTTCCAAACGCGTCTTGGAAATCAAACACTGCCTAGAAACAAACGACTTCGAGAAGCTCGCCATGCTGATCCGCGAAGCCAACAAAATTCGCGATATGCTGTAAACGGGCGTATCATTCATCTCCCCTTCGGAAAGAGCGTTGAAAGGCGTTTGAAGAGCGGTTCACCCCATTCGGAGCGCGTTACGCCCAACGGTTGCGCCCAACTTGCAAGACAACGCATCGAACATAGGCCGCGCATCATCCGTTCCAACGCTCCGAATCGAAGCCGTTATTGTTTTTCCGTATTCACGATTGCCAAATGTCCTCAAATAGGATATATAATTACGGGAAAGCAAAACGATTCGGAGGTCTTTAATGCATGTCAATTCTCAGGTAGCCGCTTTCATGAAACAGTTCCCCTTTGAGGGCCTGACTTTCGACGACGTGACGCTCGTCACACGATACGCCGATTTTCTTCCGGACCAGACCAATCTGGCTTCCCGCTTAACCAGCCGCATCACTCTCAACATTCCTTTTGTCAGCGCCGCGATGGACACGGTCACGGAAGCGGGAATGGCCACCGCGATGGCCATGCTCGGCGGCATCGGCGTGATCCATAAGAACCTCCCGCCCGAAGTGCAGGCGCAGCATGTCCGTCGCGTAAAGCACCATCTCAACGGCCTCATCATGAAGCCCGTGGCCTTCCGTGCCAGCGACACGCTATCCTACATCCACGAATACCGTGAGGAACACCACCTCTCTTTCAGCGGCTTCCCCATCATCGACGATCAGAATAAGCTCGCGGGAATCGTGACCTCCAGCGACATCCGCTTCGCCAAGAAAACGGCGACGCGCGCCAAGGATGTGATGACCACACGCGTCATCACCGCCGAGCCCGGCACCACGCTGGAACAAGCCTACACCATCATGATGGAGAACAAGATCGGCAAGCTTCCGCTCGTCGACCGGGACGGTCTCCTTGTCGGACTCTATTCTTTCACCGATGTGCTGGAGCTGGTCGAGAACGCCCAGCCCCTCTACACGCGCGACAGCCGTTATCGTTTGCGCGTGGCAGCCGCCGTCAGTGCGGGCGACCACGACCGCATGGCGATGCTCGCGGAAGAGGAAGTCGATGTCGTCGTCGTCGACAGCGCCCACGGCCACTCCAAAGGCATTCTCGACATGGTGACATGGATCAACCAGCACTACCCCGACATCGATGTGATCGGCGGCAATATCGCCACCGCAGAAGGCGCGTCAGCCTTGATGAAAGCCGGTGCGCATGCCGTCAAAGTCGGCATCGGCCCCGGTTCCATCTGCACCACTCGCGTCGTCTGCGGCGTCGGCATCCCCCAAATCACCGCCGTGTACAATGCGGCGCAAGCGGTCGGCGATGAGATTCCGGTCATCGCCGACGGCGGCATTCGACACTCGGGCGACGTGCCTAAGGCGCTGGTCGCCGGCGCGGATACCGTGATGCTCGGGTCGATCCTCGCGGGAACCGAAGAGAGCCCGGGAGAGAAGATCATTCACGAAGGCCGCCATTTCGTCGTCTATCGCGGCATGGGCAGCCTCGCCGCCATGAAAGAGGGCAAAGGCAGCCGTCAGCGCTATGGCCAGGATAACGTAAAAGAGGACGATTTGGTGCCGCAGGGCATCGAAGGCATTGTCCCTTTGGCCGGCTCGGTCAAAAAACTCATGACGCAATTCTGCGGCGGACTGCGTTCTTCGCTCGGTTACTGCGGCGCGCACACGATCGACGAGCTTAAGCGCAATGGCCTCTTCTACCGCGTCACCAACGCGGGTGTGCGCGAAGCTCATCCGCACGACGTGAAGATCATCAAGGAAGCTCCCAACTACCGTTCATAGCCTGTTAGACGCCGAAGAGTGAACACGCTCAACGCTGAAGACTCAACTCCCGGAGAGGCCTTCGGCGTTTTCGTTTCTATCCGCGCAGCTCCCACGGCCATTACGCCGAACGCGCGCCCAAGCCCTCCCCCGTTGAACGCCTACGCCCCTTATATCTTCAGTAAAACGCTATGCGCATCTTTGCTGTTGGTCGCCGCCAACAGCATGGCCAGCCCTTGCGCATCTAACGCATGCGCCAGCGCCGCCTTCACACACGCCACATCGCTCGCCGCCGAAGGAGGATATAGCACCATCACACACACGCGGCTGCGTCCTCCATCGGCACACGCCACACCCTGAGCACACACGCCCAGCGACGCGACCGGACGATAGACGTTGGGGGTCTCGATCACAAACTGCGCAACGTCATTGCCCAATCTCTCGGGCACCAAAGACGGCAGGCCCTGAAGCTCTTTGCGAATCTCCTCCCCCGCGCCCACCGCATCGTTACGCGCACACAATGACAGCAGGAAAGAGAGCGCCTGCGCCTGATCCGACGGAACCGCCATGTCGAGCGAAATGCTCTGCCACTGCAGACACGCCGCCAACACCGAAGGCCGTTTTCCATTCGAAGCCGGCGCAACACTTCCGGCCCCCGCCGTCAACACGCAAAGCATATCCTCGGAGGTCTCGCACGCCAGCAACTCGGCACGCCCCTTCCCGTCCAGCAACCGGCACACCTGCGCAATCAACTGCAATTGAGGCGTTGCCGCATTATCGGGAGCCAAGACCAGCACCACGATACGCGCGGGTTTACCGTCCGCAGCATCGAAATCCACACCCTCTTTCTTCAAACCAACCGCGCACACCAGACGCGTCACCGCATCCGTGCGCGCATGAGGAATGGCCAACCCGTGCTCCAGACCGGTGGAGAGTCCTTGTTCGCGCTCGAACACAGCCTGCACCGCCCGTTCACGATCCATCACCAATCCGTTCTCGTACAACAGGCTCACCAGCTCCGAGATTGCGCCTTGCTTGGTCGTCGCCAGCAGCCGCGGCTTAAGCGCTTCAATCGCAAAGCGATTCTTGAGCATGTTTGAAGCCACTGCGGCGGCCGAGGAGGGTGCGACGCTCTGCATATTCTTTCGGAGCGCCACATCGTCCAACGGCTTCTGCAGTTCACGCAAGCTTTGTTCGACGCCGGAAGAGAGTTCCATCATCACCGTGTTGATCAGCGAACGCTCCCGCTCAGAACACTCGAAGAACACCTCTCCCTCCCGCCCCTGCAAGTGAATCACCTGCGATTCACGGCTGATCCGATAGAGCACTTGATGCCGGTTGAGCAGATGCGCGTAAAAACCGTCATCTTCGAAAATCGCCACGGCGCGATTAATCATCAGCATGGCGGTCTGCTGCGACGGAAATTGAAAAGCAATCTTCACGAGTTCCGGCACCACATAGTTCTTGCGCGTGCCATTGCCTCCCTTCGCAAACGAGCACTCCGTCAGAAAAGGCGCAAAAATGCAGGACATGATAACCAGGGCAACGATGCCGAAGAAGACGCCGGACGGCAATGTCGTCATCCCCATCACCGCAGACAGCAGGGCCAAGGAAAGCTCACCGCGCGCTAGCGATGTGACGCCCACACGCAGACACCCGACCGCGTTTAATTCCGCCAAGGCCGCCGGAATCGCACAGCCCACCAGCCCCGCAACCGCTGCGCCGGAGGCGACAGACACGGCGGCGGCGACGACCCCCGTATCCGCCAGCAGGTTCGGGTTAATCTGCATACCCAAGGCCGCGAAACACGCCGGCACCAGTACCACATTGACAAAGTCAAGCCGTTCGCGGATCTCGTGCCGCAGATCCGTAGAGGAAAACGCGATACCGATCATATACGCGCCGGCCATGACCGAGAGCCCCAAGGCCCCCATTAAACCGGCGGCGATCAAAAGGCTGGCCGCGGAAACCACAAACGCGCCGGTATAACTTTTTTCACGCAGCGCGAGATCGTTCACATATCGCGCGATCGGAAATCCGCACACCGCGACGACGCCGAATCCGATCAGCGCACGAAGCATCATCGTCGACAGCAAAAAAAGATTTAGCCGCGCATTCTCCGCATGACCAATAACGGTGCCGGAAAAAACCGTAAACAAAAACAGGCCCGCCACATTGTTGGTCATTCCGGCCGCCAACGCGACCGTGCCTGACGGCGACTCAAGACGCAACCGCGTCGACAGCATCCGCGCCATCACGCCCACCGAGGTCACCGACACCACGGTCGCGACCAAAAGCGCCCGAGGGGTCATCCAATTCCATCCGGCCGATCCCGAAAGCGCCGGCGAGACCTTCTCAAGAATCACCAGCGTCACTCCGAACGACAAAGCAAAGCCGGCAAGTCCGGCCACAACCCCGCCGGCCGGAGATCGGCGGATCTGCCGAAGATCCGTGCCAAGTCCGATAAGAAAAAAGAGAACCACCAACGAGACCGTCACGATGCCGAAAACGGGGCCCTGCAAATTCCACACAGCACGGGCATCAGACATAAGCCCGTCGGGGAAAAGAGGGGGCGCAAACCCGCCAAGAAGATACGGCCCCACCGCCACGCCGGCCAGCAGTTCACCCAGCATGATCGGCAACTTCCAGTTCTCAAACAGCCGACCGCCGACTTTTGCGGCAAAGACCAGCACGCCGAGCTACAGGATGAAACGTGCCGACGATACGGCCGCCGCCTGAGGTGCTGCCCCGACTTCCCCCGCAAGAACCGATACCGCGCAGAAAACAAGCGCCAGAAAAACCGTCACCTTGTTCCTCATACCGCGTCCCTTTCACTTGCTCACCCTTCAGGAACAAACCGCTTTATAGTATGGCCAAGTTTAGCAATGTCTTCCGGCTCATACAAGCGGGGAAGTGGGAACCGCTCCGTTAGCGTGACGCGTGCGCGTCATAAGCCGCAAGAGACGCGACGGCGCGCGAATTCCGACGAGACATCGCCCGTGCGGACGCTGACAGGATACCGGCAAACACGCGCCACTTCGCGGTGCGGCAACGGGCGAGACGTCCCCGTCTGCGCGCTCAATCAAGTTCCGCGTCGAAAAACGCGTCTTCGGGAATCTCGCCACGGTCGTCATGCGGCCGTTTCTTCGCTCTGACGCGCGTCGACAACGCGCGCGGACCGACCTCAGGACGCGAGCGGGCACGATAGAGGATATCCACCGGCGCACCCTCGAGCCCGAACCGTTCGCGCAACGTGCGCGTCATAAAATCGGTATACTGTTTGGTCGCCAGCTTGGGGTCGTTCACAAACATCCGGATCGAAATCGGCGCGGTACGGATCTGCACCGCATAATAGACGCGAAGGCGATGACCGGCTTTGGCCGGCGCAACGACGCGGTGCGTCGCTTCCACCAGCGTACGGTTCAACATCCCGGTCGGCAGTTTCACCTGCGTCTGGGCGGCAACCGCATCGATAACCTCAATGCTCTTGCGCACATTAAAACCCGTCTTTGCCGAAATAAACACCACAGGCGCATAGCTCATGAAGGGCATCACCTGCCGCAGCACCGGCTCGGTCTTGGTCTGGGTCATACCGTTCTCTTCGGCGATATCCCACTTGTTCATCAGGATCACACAGCCCTTCTTGTTCTCCTGAATCAGGGCGGCGATATGTTTGTCCTGCACGGTCGGGCCCAGTTCGGGATCCAGCATCAGCACCACCACGTCGGCACCCTTGATGCTCTCCTCCGCACGAAACAGGCTGAACCGCTCCACGGCATTATCGATGCTGTGCTTGTGCCGCATGCCGGCCGTATCCACCAGAATATAATGCCGAGCCAGTTCACCGGAGCCGATGGTGAACGGCACGTCAATCGAATCGCGCGTAGTCCCCGCCACATCGGAAACGATCACGCGTTCCGCACGCAGCAAACGGTTAATATACGACGATTTTCCGGCGTTCGGCCGTCCCACGATCGCCACACGCATCGGTTTCTCAACCGTCTCATTATGCGCGGCGGGCAAATGCGGCAAGACGGCCTCCATCAGTTCGCCCATGCCGCGATTGTGCTGCGCCGCCACCGGGAAACAGACAAAGCCCAACCGAGAAAACTCATCCACGCCCACTTCATGCTGAAGCTGGTCGCACTTGTTGACCGCAACCACGCAGGGAACGCCCGCCTTACGCACGATGCGCGCGACCTCCTCATCCAGCGGATGCACACCCGCCTGCACGTCCACCACGAGAATCGCCACCGCCGCGTCATCCAGCGCCGAATCAACTTGGGCACGGATTCCCGCCTCGATCGGATTCTTCTCGTTCTGGCAAGAAAGAATCGCCACGCCACCGGTATCGATCAAGGTGAAACGCTGGTCCTCCCAATCGACCTCACGCATGAGCCGGTCACGCGTCACGCCACTCTCGTCATGCACAATCGCGACGCGCCTCCCCGCAATGCGGTTAAAGATCGCCGATTTACCGACATTTGGGCGGCCCACGATCACCACCACACGGGATTTCACGTTTTGCTGAGAAGTCGTCATTGGCAACAGTATACGGTGAACTCGCGCCGCAAACAAGCGCGGCGTGCAAGACGCGCATCCCCCACGGTCTATTCCTTTGGCTTAAGCCTTGGGCGCTTTGAGAGGATTAGCGCGAG
>CAZTDL010000159.1:0-8552 GCA_964612775.1 uncultured Lentisphaeraceae bacterium | reverse complement strand
GGCAAAATTTCTGCGGCCGCCCGGCCGATGGCCGTATCGGCACCGGTGACCTGCAGGATGCGCTGGGCTTCGCGATTAAAAACGGTGACGCGTCCCTCCGTGTCTGCGGCGACAACGCCCGTCGCGAGGTTGTCGAGAAGGACTTCGTCGTAAATTCGCGCATCATGAAGACGCGTATAGAGTGTCGCGTTCTCGATCGCGATGCCCATTTGGTTCCCGAGAAACATCAAGGCGTCTTCCTCGCGTTGACCGAATATCCGCCCGTTCTGGCGACGGCCGAGGAGCAGAAACCCGACCAGCCCGTTCTTGGAATGCAAAGCGACGGCCGCCTCAGCGCCCAAACGGGCAAGCGTACGTTCAGCCTGCCTTTGCAACGGCGTGCCTCCGGCACGCCGCAACACGTCGCGCAGCAAAGGATAGCGGCCGTCCTGCAACGCGCTCAGCAACGGATCCGTTTCGTCGATAGCATCAGCCGCCTCACCCAAGCCTAAACGCGTATGAAGCAAAAAAACGATCCTGAGCGCAGAAAAAAGTGCACGTGCGAAAGTTTGAGGGTCTCCAGCAACAGGCGGCTAAAATCATGGGACAACGTATCAACGGTCGTGATGAATCGGGTCAGATCACCGCCCTTCTGCAGCAAGTAGGACAACTCATCATGCCCGTCATCGAACAGACGGTCGGCTCCGCGGCGAAGAAAGGTATTCGCCGGTGCGAGCGTCAGCGCGACCGCAATGGCCGCAATCACGTGGGCCGCCGTCTGCCTCAAGTCATCCGGGCCCACCGGCAAACAGTGCGCGAGACGGAACGTGAGGATATACAACACCGTCAGAACGCCTGCCAGAAACACGCCCGTAATGGTATGCCGCAAGAATTCGCCGACGCCCATGATGTGGCGGGTGGCTATCCCATAGGCAATCACGCTATGCCAGATCACGACGGTGATCGGCGTGAATCGCGCACTTTGCGAAGATCCCGTCAGCAGAGGGATCACCAGCACGAGCAGGACCCCGGGAACGAGTCCCAAAAGGGAACCGAGCGACATGATCTGCAACTCCATGCGGCAGACGCCCTCGGACTGAGCCAATGAGCGGAAAAAGCTCCACACGAGCGAAGCCACGGTGACAACCCAAAAGACGACGAACAGGATGAAACCGGGCCCGTAGACGGGTTCTGCCAGCGCGTTCGCTTCGGTCGAAATCCTCGCGCCGACAAGAAAAAGACGGGTTTGGCATAGCACAGCCGTGGCGATGGCCGCCGCCACCCACAGCCAGGAACGACGCACCAGATGGAGGAGCGTCTCCGCAGACCGGGCCACCGAATCACGCAGAAGGTGGAAGAGCAGCGGAATGAACACGCTCGCGGCACACGCCTGGCGAATCCAGAACATCAGCCAGGTCTCGCTTGACGCCGTCGATCCGAAATATTGGCAGACCAGCCAGAGTGCGATCATGAGCGAAAGAACGGCGAATACGCGGTTGGCCAGCCGCTGCATATGGGTCAAGACGACAACCACCCCCAACAGCAGGTTAATCGTGATGACAACGGGTAACGAAATGATGAAAAGATTCGTCATGCCGGAGGCCTACGAACGATAAGAGTGGCGTTCCCGCCTCCCATGCCGTGCACGTTGATCAGTGCGTGTTCGAGCCGCATCCGACGCGCGCGCGGCACGTAATCGAGATCACATACCGGGTCTGGCGTCGTATAGTTTGCGGTCGGAGGAATTAAGTTATCGCGCATGGCGAGCGCACAGGCAATCAATTCCAAGGGTCCGGCAGCCGCAAGCGGATTGCCGGTGACGCCCTTAATGGAAGAAACGGGAATGCCATAGGCGTGTTGTCCGAGCGTGTTCCGGATCATGGTCGTTTCCACGCGGTCAATGACCGAATCACTCGGCCCGTGCGCGCAGACATAGTCGATCGACTCGCCGCTCAGCCGCGCGTTGGCCAACGCCAACGTCATGCAGGTTCCCAGACCGTCGCCGGCAGGTGTGCCGAACGTGTCGGAATAGGAGGCGCCACCACAAATCTCCAGCCAGATGTGCGCGCCGCGAACACGCGCGTGAGCCAAACTTTCCACCACCACGACCCCCGCACCTTCGCCCAACACACCGCCATCGCGGTCACGGTCAAAGGGGCGGCTGGCATGTTGAGGATCATCGTTACGGCTAGAGAGCATCCGTCCGGCGCTGAAGGCGGCACAGGTCGAAGAGGTGATCGGCGCGTCGGCACCGCCCGCAATGGCGATATCGGCGCGCCCGGCACAAATTGCGGACACGGCCGCAAGCACCGCGTCCGCACCGGCCTTACACGCCGTCGACACCGTCTGGAACGCCACACGTGTGCCCAGATACTCGGCTAACGTTGCGGATACGGCATGCGGTTGTGAGGCCCAGACCAGCCACGGCCGCAACCGATCCTCTTCCCCCTGACTGACGCCGTGCGCAGCCACCTCAACCACTTCGATAGCGCTGGTGCTGACGCCAATCGTCAGGCTGACAGGACGATGGAGGTTCGCAACGGCGTTTGTCAATCCCGCGTCCGCCATCGCCATGTCCAACGCGGCCATTGCAAATTGCGTGTGCCGTGCCATCCGCTTCCATTTGACCGATGCCGGCAGATGTTTTTTGGGATCGAATCCCTTAACCTCAGCGGCAATACGATTCGGGAGCTTAGACGCGTCAAACAGCGTGATCGGCCCAACCCCTGACTGAGTTTCGATGATTGTTCGCCAAAACTCCGGAACCCCTATTCCATTCGCCGCTACTACGCCGATTCCGGTTACGACAGCACGGCGGTCATCATTTTGAAAGGCAGTGTTCATGAATAATTCTTCGTATTTTCTCGTCCGCTTATAGGGTTGTCGACGTCAAAGTTCAGAAATGTACACGGCTTATCGCAAAAAACCCTTTTTTCAAACCGTGGCGTACAAAAATGGACAGCCGAGCCTTGTCGCCCGTCGTCCACGAACGCATTCTATCGGCCGAAGAGGCTTAACGCCCCCCCGCGCATCGCATTGATGACAGGTGGCACGAAGAGTGCTGTTAACACAATCCATCGTCAATCGGTTCAAAATTGAACGCCCCGCACAGAGAATCTGAGAATGCCATCTATGACACACGTGAAGCTCTATAAGAAACTCGCTTTTACCGCTTATGTTATTTCTGTCCAAATTGTTGCTGCGGACGGGTTTAGAAATCCACCTGACACCGCCGCCGCGTTAGGGAAAGCGGGCAATCACATGGTCTGGGTCGACGACGCGTCAGCGCTCTTTTACAACCCGGCCAATCTGATTGACGTGCCGTCGCGCGAAGTTCAGCTCTCCGCTCTCGTCGGTTACGCCCACGCCGAATACCATGGCCTGCTGGGACGAACCGAGACGGAGCGGGCCTGGAGCGCCTTACCGGCAATCGCTCTCGCCTGGCCGCTGCAAGAGGCGGACAAGGAAACCGATTGGGCGTTGGGATTAGGCATACATGTCCCTTATGGCCGTCAAACGCAGTGGGACTCCACCGGATCGTTCCGCTATGCCGCACCCATCTACAGCCAGATGATGGTGGCGGATGTTTCTCCCTCGCTGGCATGGCGCATAACGGACTCGGTTTCAATCGGTGCGGGGCCTGACGTGTATTATGGACGCTTGCGATTCCGTCAGTTGGCTCCGTATTCCCCCCGCAGCCGCATTACCGCCGAAATGGACGGTTATGCCGTGGGAGGCAACGTCGGCGTGACATGGCGACTGACGCCGAATCAGCGTCTTTCGCTGACGTACCGTTCGCCTTTTGACCTTGCCTTTAAGGGCGACATGGAGACCGTGGATATCCCTCCGCCCGCAGTCGCCGAGAGCGACATCGAGACCACGTTCAGGTTCCCGACCATTGTGGCACTGGGTTACGGCATAAAATTCAGCGAAACCTTCAGGATCGAGGCAAAAGTCGAATGGCTCGAGTTCTCGCGTTATAAGACGATGGCCGTCGATGCGGGCGCCAACAATCCTCTGATCGGCATGATCGGGTTGGCCAACACCCCGCAAAACTGGAACGACACATGGACGTTCGGCATCGGGCCCGAATGGCGTTTTGCGCCTGAATGGACGCTGCGCACAGGATATCTGTATCTTCAGAGTCCCATCCCCGACTCAACTTTTGCGCCCACAGGTCTGGATGTCGATCAATCTGCCGTCGGCGTCGGGCTCGGCTACCAGAGCGGCAACCACGCCGTGGATCTGGCCTACGCTTTAGGCATTTTCAACAAACGGCACGTACACGCCAATCAGAACCCGTATTACGAGAACGGCACCTATGCGTTCGACGGCCACCTTGCCGCGCTGAGCTACACATATTCCTTTTAACGTTTCGCGTCTTCACGCGAGGGAACCTGTCCTCTCGCGATGATCTGAAGGAGAACTTCATGACGCCCAGTGAACAACCGACACAGACCGACATGCCACCTATGATTCTGGTGGTCGATGACGAGCTCGGCCCTCGCGAAAGTTTGCGTTTTCTTCTTAAGAACACTTATCGCGTGGTGTGCGCTGAGTCGGTTGAACGCGGACTGCAACTGATGCGCGAACATTTGCCCGATGCCGTGATCATGGATATTCGCATGCCCGGACAGGACGGCATCGAAGGACTCCGCGAAATTCGCAAGCTCGACCCGGAACTGGCGGTGATCATGCTGACCGGTTTCGCCGCCGTGGGCACGGCGCAGGAGGCGATCCGGCACGAAGCGAGCGACTACATGGAAAAACCTTTCGACGCCCAAGAGATGCGTCGGGCGGTCCAGCGCCATGTCGAGCAGACCCGGCTGCGGCGCAAGCGGAGCGCACTGCTGAACGAGGCGAACGTGCTGGATCGGCGTATTTTCGAACTTCAGGGTAAAGAGCGTCTGGCCGAATTGGGACAGACCTCTGCCGAGTTCGTCCATGATCTGCGCAACACCCTCTCGATCGTCACTCTCGCATCGAACCATCTGCGCTTGGAAATGGAGGAACTGCAGCAACAGAAGACCGTTGTCCCGTCGGAGGCCAGTTACCACCTCGACATGCTTGAAAACTCCATGCGCCAATGCGTCGGCATGCTGGATTCCTGGCAGCGGCTGATCCAGCAAACCCCCCAGCAGCAAACCAGGTTTCTTATCCGAGATTTCGTGACCTCCTGCATGGAGCTATGCAAACCTGCGGCGCAGGCTGTCCATGCGCAGGTCACGTACGACCATATCGGCGATGACGCCGAAGAGCTGCTCGGCGACCGCGTGCAACTTTCGCGCGTGCTCATTAACCTCATACACAACGCGATACACGCTCTGACGTCTGCCAACGGGATACTTCGCGTGCGTTCAGAAGTCTTCGAAAAATCGGTCCACATCAGCGTGTCGGATAACGGGTGCGGCATTCAAGAGGAGATATTGAAACACATTTTCTCCCCAGACTTCACCACCCGACGCAAACTGGGAGGCATGGGGCTCGGGCTTTTTATCGCCCAGAAAGTCGCGCAGGCCCACGGAGGCATTGTAACGGTAGAAAGCACCGTCAACAAAGGGTCCACGTTCACGCTTCAGTTGCCACGCCCCGATCTCAAAGCGGTTACGAGTGGCGACGCGGTCTGAAGGGGAAAGGAAAGAACGCTCCGACCTCTTTTTTGTATTGCCGATAGGAGTCCCCAAACAGCGTGCCGAGAAAACGCTCTTCGTAATAAGCGCGGGCGATTTCCAGCGGGATGAACACCAGCAAACCGAAAAGCAACGCGCCCCAAGCGCCGAGAAACATCGGCAAACCAACAATTTCCAGACAGGCGCCCAGATAGAGCGGATGACGCATTATCCGGTAAGGGCCTTCGCGCACCAGATAACGCGCGCCGTTCGTGTCAGACACGTCCACGTGCCACTGATGGCGAAGCACATGAAACGCCCAGTAACGCAACGCAACGCCCGCGCCATAAACCGTCGCGCCGACAACGACAAAAACCAGGCACGGAAAGCATCGCCGCAACAGAAACTCGACGGCGACGCCTCCCAATGTCAGCGCATAGGCGTAACCGACGGCAATGGCGGTCCAATCGCGGCCGGCCCCGTCACACGCACGGCCCAGCCCCTGCCTCAAATACATGGCCCACATCCGCTCCACGCAAGCCGCCACAAAGAGAAACACGCCTGCGGCTTTGCCGTCAAAAGACGGCATGAACGGGTACAATGCGACAGGAAGCAGAACAACCAGAACCGCGATCACGGCAACACCGTGAAACAAAAACACTAATAGCCGTGCGGTCCAGCCGAGGTCATCTCCCGGCGCTCGTTCGGTTTTGTTGGCGCTAGACATACGTTTGACCAGAAAAACATTTTTCCGCCTACAAGCTGAACGCCCGCATGAGCAGGAAAACAGAGTGAACGTATCAAAAACGACTCGTCCGTCAAAGCCGATTCTTTGAGAAAGGCACGAGGTCCTTTTCGACAAAAAAGGAGAGTCGGCGGGAGAAACAAAACGGTTTGTCCGGCAACGCCTCAAAGGGACGATTGCATCTGACCCGGGATCAGGTAAACTATGCGGCAAAACGTCCCGTATCAAGCCTGAGGAGCAGCATGAAAAAAAGCGCGATAATCGTATGGGCCGGCTTGGCGGCCGCGTGTGCATGGACCGAAACGAAACGTCCGGTGGATTGGGTAAGGCCTGAGACCGACACAAAAAATTCCCGCTGGATTTATTTCGCGTCCGCGAGCCGTCCTTTCGGCATGGTGAACCTGAGCCCCGACACGAAGACCGAGGGCGACTGGGGCGCGGGTTACGTCTATACCAGCCAAGTCATCCGCTGTTTCAGCCACCTCCACGGCTGGCAGCTCGCGGGATTACCGGTGATGCCGGTGACCGGCGCGGTCTTCGGCGAAAAAGGCATGTCCGATTACGAATCCGCGTTTTCGCACGATGATGAGATCATCAAGGCCGGATATCACAAGGTTTTTCTGAAGAAATACGGCGTCACGGCGGAGTTAACCTCCACCACACGCGTCGGCTTCCACCGCTACACCTTTCCGGCGCAAGAGACGCGCCGTATCCTGATCGACACCGCCGCACCCATCATGTATTGCGCCATGATCGGGTCCGAGGTTTCTCCCACCGCCGACCGCAAAGGCGTTGAAGGGTGGTTTACGATGAGCAAGACGTCACGCAGGCCTAAGCCGGTGACGGTCTATTTCACGGCACGCTTCAACCAACCCTTCTCCCTGTTTGGCGCCTGGAAAGACGGCGTCGTGCTGAAGCGGGCACCCGAGACGGTGGACGGGCCGAACGCGGGACAGTTCGTGGAATTCAAGCCGGGAGCGGAACCGATCCTGATGAAGGTGTCGTTTTCTTACGCAAGCATGGACGGCGCGCGCCGCAACCTCGGCGCGGAACTGCCGCACTGGGATTTCGACCGCGTGGTCAAGGCGTCGGCCGACGACTGGAACGCTTGGCTCGCGCGCATCGAGGTCGAAGGCGGCACCGACATGGCCAAAACCAAGTTTTATACCGATCTGTGGCACGCCCTGCTGGGACGGCGCATCGTGAGCGACGTGGACGGGCAATATCTCGACAACACGGGCGACGCGCCGCGCGTACGGACCGTGACGCCGACGGCGGACGGCGAGATGTTCCCGCATCACAACTTCGACGCGTGGTGGGGCTCGCACTGGTCGCTGAACATTTTGTGGCCCTTGGCATGGCCCGAGGTAACCGACGCTTTCTGTCAGACCATGGTGGACATGTACAAGAACGGCGGGCTGATTCCGCGCGGTCCTGCGGGCGGAAACTACACCTACGTGATGATCGGCGACACGGCCGTGCCGGTGTTCGCCTCGGCTTATCAGAAAGGCATCCGCTCATGGGATATTGAAAAAGCTTACGAAGGCCTGCGGAAGAACGCCTTCCCGGGCGGCATCCGCGATCATGCCGGCTACGAGACCGGCTACGCCTGCAGCGGCGGCATGGCCTACTACGTCAACCGCGGTTATGTGCCGGAGGACATCCCCGGCAAGGGCGGCCATAAGCAAGGCGCGGCGATGACGCTGGAATACGCCTACGAGGACTGGTGCCTGGCGCAGCTCGCGAGGTCGCTCGGCAAGACGGAGGACGCCGACTACTTCACGAAACGCTCGCAGAATTACCGCAACGTGTGGGATGCCTCGGTCGGCTGGATGCGGCCACGCACGAAAGAGGGAAACTGGTTCGAGCCTTTCACGCCGGTCACGGAAGGCTTCGCGGCGAAAGGTTTCGTCGAGTCAACCGCAGCCATCTACACCTTCTTTGTGCCGCACGATCCCGCAGGATTAGCGGCACTGTTCGGCGGGCAAGACAAGCTCGCGGCGAGGCTGGAGGAAAATTTCAAGAAGGCCGAACCGCGCGGCTTCATCGAAGTCCACGGCAAACACGGGGCGGCATGGGTGGACTATGAGAACCAGCCGAGCACCGGCATGGCCCATCTGTTCAGCCATGCCGGCGCGCCGTGGAAGACTCAATATTGGGTGAGGCGCGTGCATGCGGCCAATTTCGCCGAGGCCAATCCCTATACCGGCTATAACGGC
>CAZTDL010000158.1:0-8583 GCA_964612775.1 uncultured Lentisphaeraceae bacterium | reverse complement strand
CATCCACAACACCCATCGGCTGGATACCCAACACATGATTGATCAGCCACGCGGCAGGCCCCGACGACCAACCGTGGCAGAGGCTGTGGCGGAAGCCCTTGTAACAAAACTCGCCGTAGTCACCATGAATATCCTTTTTGCCGACTACGGGTAATTCGTCGATACGAAAGGCGTTATTGGTCCACGATACGTTAAAATCCTCCCAAAAACTGGTCGCCCCCATGTCGAGCATGCCGCCCCAATAGTCGCGAATCGTGTCAATTCCACGCTGCACGTCTCCGGCTTTAGCCATCGCTTCCAGCATGTAATAGCCATAGAAGGTTGAGACACCCTGCACACCATCTTTCGACAGAAACTGCTCGTTCATGACCTTGGCGCTGGAAAGTCCTGCAAGCGCCAACAGCGCCGCAACCTGCTTGCTGCCCTCCGGCGAGGGGATAACCTGCCGTAGCCGAGCCGCGCCGTCTTTACACAGAGCCGCCAATTCAGAATCGCCCAAATCCGATGCTAAACGGGTTCCATCCTCGAATGTCATCAACATCAAAGCCTGCATGCCTGCGGCGACCGCTTTGGGGTTGTGCTGGGTTGGCCAGTCAAGGAACCCGCCCATCGTGCAACGATTATCGACACCGATGTATTTCACAAGGTTGGCAAACACGGCTTTGATGTAGGTGTGCTGTGTCTTGAGATAACCTAAGTCGCCCGTATAACGATACCAATCGTGCTGACAGCGAATCCACCACAGCGTATACGACGGCATGGTATTCATCCACTTCTCAGCGGGCGTGGTCTCGCGCATATAGTCTAAGGATGCAGGCAACACATCCTGTTTGCCGAACACCGCCATCAGCGAGGACACCTCGGGATGCATGTCGCCCATCCAGACCAGCCGGTCCCGCTTAATGCCATCCCAGATGTAGTCTTGGCAACAGAGGTGCAATGTGCGGACAGCTGTCGACCAGACTTGGTTCAGACGCTCATCGTTGCTTTTGAAAGAGCCGAGCTGAGCCATCGGACGCATCAGGGAGATGGCGCGAATCGATTCCAAGCTGAGCACGCCGCTTGACACAAGGTCAACTCGGACGAAACGAAAACCCGTATTACCGATCTCGCGCATGCCGAGCCATGGCAGATCGATTACGCCATCGCGAATTGCGTGGTCGTTGCATGCGCCGCGTTCTCCGAGTTCGGACATGGCTTCTGCCACCGATTCACCGCAACGCACCCGCACTTTAACGTTTTTTGAGCTTGGCCCACCAGACGCGAGTTGTATGCCGCCATGAATCTCCCGTCCGAAATCCACCAGAACCGAGGCGACCGCACCCTTGTTCTCGAGACGGCATCCCGAGCCAGCCAAGAATAAACCTTCGGGAACCCGCCCATGCTTCTGTTGAAGCAGTATTTCGGCGTTGTTGACCGTTGAAGATGGGCAATTGGCGGAAAACCACACAATCCGAGTCGGCATGACAAGCGTTCGCACACGCGGATCGACCCATTCATTGCCATTCTCTGCAAGTCCCGCTTCCCCTATTATTGTCATCAACAGAAGACCGCATAACCGACGCATGGAATTCCCCTTTTTCCTAAGATCGCATAAAAAACTTAATCACGTGTTTGGGATAGAATAACGTGCCAAGCTTCCGTTGTCGAGAGCTTGAGTCGCGTCTCACTTCGCAGGCGCATGCTTCACCCGACAGGGTCCCTAAAGCAACCTGCGCACCCATCCGCTGCGCTATGATAAATCTCACGTGTGCTTTCGAGCGGCTTGTTGTTGTCTCTGTTCACGCTCATGATCACCGCAGTGTCCCCCCCCCTCTCGAACCAATCTTCGTCAGTCGGCGCCACGCGTAAGCAAAGTCGCATCAGGAACATTATCAAGCACGAGCCTGATCATTGGGCGTACTTTACGGCCGGACGCCGGAGTACGAATACGTGCGCGCAGAACTTGAACGGTGGCACGCGACACGTCCCCGCGCCAGCAAATTGTCCGTAAACCTCACTCAGCTTATATGAGCAACCAAGTTAGGAGGTTCCAAGCTGTAACGGCCGAACCTGATCGGTCCTTTAGCGGTCACCCCCAGTACTGCTGATGCTCAAGATTCCATGCGCCGAAGGTCTAACTCGGCAGCAGATCGCCTTGCCTGTCTTTGACGCGCGCAAAATCGAAACAATTCACCCGCGCCGCCGCCTCAAAACGTTCTGTCGCGTATACGGCCAAAACGCTTTGGAGCAACCGCTTCATTCGATAAACTCCCCAAATAGCCGTTCGCGCGTCAGCGGACGAGATACGCAGGCCCGAGAACCGCGCCCGTACGCGAAGTCCAACATCCTGCCACTCAAACGCATTCCACCGTTCTGTTGCTGGCGCAGACAAGCCCTGGGCGCGGGGCCATCTGCAAGGCAAGCGTCGCGCCGGAGTTTCTTTTCCCTGCCGTTTCAATCCGCTATCGAGCTGGCTGTCCATCGAACACGCTCAGAACCACGATCTCCGCTATGCGCTCGCACCTGTTGCCCGATCACACATCTCATCAATCATATTCACGGCGGATGACGGCGAAGCGCGCAAGACTATCGCTTAAACCGCCTTCGCGGTTGCGCAAACGCCAGACATCCGCGTGTGAGGCCATCAGCTTATCCGTTTCATGCGCCAATGCCTGACGCGTAGTCTTGACACGAATGCCGCCATCCAGCAGTGCCAGACCGCGATGACACGCCGCTTGAAGCAGTCGGATGACCTGCATCGACTCTTGCACCATCACTGTTTGTGTTTCAGGTATAGCGGCGGCGGATTGGTTTACCTCCGCCAAAACGTCCAACAGCGTTGAACGGGTCACGCCTTGTTGGATCGGACGATTCTGAGGTTTCGACAAAATTTGAAACAGTTCCGTACCGTTTCCGCGTAAGGCGCCACAGCGCAAATAGACGTCGCCGAGTTTGAGAAGCGTCGATCCCACCCTTTCCGCCACGTACGTATCTAGCCCGTTCGCGAGATCCATGTCGCGGTTTTTGCCGTATCCCCACGATATTGCCGCGCCATACATCAATCCGCATAGGCTGACACACAGGGGTTGCCAGTGTCCTCCGTCACCCCAATCGGTGATCAGATAACCGCATGCGCCATGCTTAAGCCCGTTTACGGCGGCAGAGCGCAGGTTTTCCCGCATGTTCGTTGTGCGGCCGGCAAGGCTGTTCCACGACGACGTGCCGGGGCAGACGTAGAACGGTACGCCCGCTTGTGCGAATAAAGTTCCATGCCCGTCGAACGGATGATCGGCTTCATATCCCCATTCCAACGCAACAACATCCCGTGGCAACTCCGGCACCAACTCGGGGTGGCGAATGATGATATCTCCCCAAAAAGCCATGGTCTTCCCGTGAGCCGCCACAAGCATACGGATCTGCTTCAGAAAATCGAGATAGACGCGCCCTTCCCCATGTTGTTTTACGAAAGTCGCAGAACGTCCATTGCCTCGCAAATCAAATGTTTCATCACACCCCGCATTGAATAGCCGCGATGAAAAAAGAGGCAGCAGATCGTCATAGAGTCCTTCGAGAAACGCAAGGCTCAGGGGATTTGTCGGGCACAATGACGTCGGTTTAGCGTGAACGCCTCCCCACGGCAGAGGGGCACCGCCCTGCGGCAATTCAGCTAAAACGTTGTAACGAGGAAGCGTAAGCCAACGTTCCAAGTGGCCAAAAGAATTTTGATTGGGAACCAAATCAACACATCGTTCCGAGCAATAGGCGTCTAAGGAAAGGATATCCTCTGCCGTCATTGGACTGGCATTCCGCCATACATCCTCATGCCCGCGATATGCGAAAGTGTGCTCTGTGTAGAGTTGGAACTGATTAATCTTCAATCCTGCCAGAAAATCCACAAGCCAGAAAAGGGTCGGCAGGGTCGGCACTTTATCACGGCTGATATCCAGCATAAAACCGCGAACGGGAAAATCGGGAGCGTCGTCGATCTGACAAACCGGCAAACGGCCTTCGGAAACGCGGACCAGATGCGTCAGTGTAATTGCGGCATAGAAAAGGCCGGCACGGTCGTGAGCGTCGGCGAAGACACCGTTCGACGTAATGCGGATACGGTAGGATTGCATCCCCTCGTGCCGTGACGTTATCCGGAAACGCATGATGGCCGTTACATCCGCTGCCGCCACAAGGGACCATCCCGGCCCCAACATTTTTTGCAGCGCGTCAATGGCCGGCCCGATTTCTTCCGCATTTCCCTCGACACAGAAGCCCCCCCCCTCCGGAAGCAGAAACGAACCTTCACCGCGTGAAATGGATCGCGGCTGCGGAATCAATCTGTCGAAAAGGACTTCCCCCATTTGCGTATACTCATCAACAGGGCATTCTAGTCTCGCTGGCGCACAATCTCGTAAAGCGCAATGGCGCTGGCGACGCCGGCATTTAGCGATTCGACTTTACCTTTCATCGGCAGACACGCGACAAAATCGCACGTTTCTCGCACTAAGCGCGACAAACCGTTTCCTTCGCTACCGACCACCAAACCGACGCGTCCCTTAAAATCAATCGAGGTGTACGGTTTCGCGTCGGGCCCAAAATCCAGCCCCGTCATCCATACACCGCACTCTTTTAAATCCCGCATAGCGCGAACCAAATTTACGACTTTAGCCACGCGCATATGCTCTGCCGCTCCCGCCGACGCACGTACGGCCGCAGCCGTTACGCCCGATGCGCGATCTTCGGGCAGAAGCACCGCCGTCACGCCTGCAGCATCCGCCGTCCGCAATATGGAGCCGACATTTTGAGGATCCTCGATATGGTCAAGGAGCAGGATCAACGCATTCGGATCTTCTTTTACGTCATGAATGACCTGATCGAGTGAAATGTACGGGAATCCGCCGGTACGAACCGCTACTCCCTGATGATTACCGCCGTCGCATATCTCATCGAGTTCATCGCGCTCCATCGTCCGGAACGGAATGCCTCGCGCCAACAGCAAGCCTCTCAATTCCGCGACATCAGGCGCATCGCGTCCCTCAGGCGGCAACGCCGCCTCATACAGGTGACGCTTATCGGATTTGACCACCTCCAGCACAGGGCGACGTCCGTATATCCAATCGCCACGCTCGGACAAAACACGACGATCATCGTCGCGCGCACTCCGGAAATCTTTGTTCTGTTTGTTTTTCTGTCTCATGTGGCCTCAGCAGTAACCAGGAAGCATGCCGTAGAAATACATCGGCTTTAGGAGATAGACCTTCAGCAGCCATGCGGCACGCTGTTCCTTGGACATATCCAGAAGCGAGAGCGGGAAACTGATTTTCGGCTTCTTCGCATAATCAAATTCACACATCAAAACATGGCCATAGTCAGTCACAATAGGACAAGCCGCGTAGCCGTCATACGTTGCCTCTGGCGTTTTCCCTTCAATCAAACTGATCAAATTCTTGACGGCCACAGGCACCTGCATGCGGATCGCCGCGCCAGTCTTGCTTGTAGGAATCCCCGCCACGTCACCTAGGCTGACAATGTTCGGGTAACTCACATGCACAAGCGTCGACTTGTCAACCATCGCCCACGCGTCGGCTGCCAGTTTCCCCTCGGTCCAACCCAAACCGGCCTCACGAACAAAGTCAGGCGCGCTCTGCGGCGGCACAAAATGCAAAAAATCGTACTCCTCTGTCAACGGCGTTGATACCGTCTTTTCAACGGCAACCACTTTACCGGTTCGAGGATCGGCCTGTTCGCTTTTGATGGTCTCGATCTTGGTTAGAAAAACTTTTCGGGCCTGCGTGTCGACACCCTTGACGCGCGTATGCACCGTAACGCTGATTTCTCGCTCACGATAAATCGCTTCGAGTCGCGGTGTATAAAAAGGCACATTATAGAGTTCTTTGGAGGCCGTAAAATAATCAATCTTCACATTTTTCCGATTTCCGGCCAAACGGGACTTATGTTCGGTCAGAAGACAGATTTTTTTGGGAGCGCCGCCGCATTTCAGTTTGGTATAGGTATCGGTGAATATACCGCGTCCGCCTTTTTTTACAAACGCCTGCATCGCCGGCCACGTTTTTTTTGAGCCTTCAAAAACGTAGATGCAGTGCGCATTGCCCAGTCCGCCGAGTGTTTTTTGGGTAATCCCCTCAACCTTGTTCCAGTTGAGTTGCAATCCGGGCACAAGCACCAAGAAATCGTAAGCGACAATGTCGCCCCCCTCGACCGTCACCTGATTCCGTGCGGGATTGACGGCAACAACCGGCTTTTTGACCCACTTGATTCCTTTTGGCATACATTCTGATTGCCTGCGATAAACCTGATCCGGCTTAAAAACACCCGAGGCAATCAGAGTGAATCCCGGCTGATAAAAATGCACATCAGCAGGGTCGATCAGCGTGATCTCTGATTTTTTCAGTTTTCGGACAAGTCTCGAAGCCATACTGATGCCCGCCGCGCCACCACCGATGATCACGATTTTGACACGGGCATTGCTGCCGGGGGTCGCGTAACCGCATCCGCCCGCCGCTGACATCATACCGAATGCCGCCGCTGCCTTCAGAAACGTGCGTCTGTCAATACCGATAGCCGTCATTGGCTCAAACGGGTCCTTCATCATCTAAACACACCGCCTTTTTGATTGATATGATTGCGGATTCTTAATGCCATTGGGTCATGATAGCATATTTGGCGAGAGATGCCCCAGTTGATTTATTGATTTCTGGAAGCGTGCAGTTCGTACTCCAGCACAGACACCAGAGCAATGCAGGCTGTATCCGACCGTAAGATACGCTCGCCTAAAGAGAAAAGCTCGAACCCATGTTCCAACAGCATGTTTTTTTCATAGGGTGTCCAACCGCCCTCTGGCCCGACCGCTAACAGTGGGCGTGCCTCGGCGGAGGTTTCCTTGGACAGTACGCTCCTGGGACCGGGATGGGCCAATAACCGCAAAGATGAGGGAAACTGGCTGTCAAGTTCATCCTCGACAAAATGTTTGAACCGAGGGCGTATTTGGACCTCTGGGACGCGGGTTAAACCCGCTTGAGTCAGGCCTTCGATGAGTAAAGGTCGGTATCCGAGAGGATCTAGCCACTGGCTGCTGAAATAACATTTTTCAACTTTATAAGCATTGAGCAGCACCAGCCGCCCGACTCCCAGCGCGGCCAGTTGTGGGAACAGTCGTTTCAACACTTTCGGCCGCGGTACGGCTAATACTAAATCAAACCAAGGTTCGGGAATAGCCACCGTATGCTCGAGAGACAAGAGAACGCCTGATTCGGTCACATTCAGCACACGCGAAACCCCCGCCTGACCGTTTAGCGTTCCTGTCGAAATCAGCTGGCCGGACACGGCATGAAGAACCCTCCGAATATGTTCAGCCCTCGCATCTGAGAGCAGGACGGTCCCGTCTATCCTGATCTCCTCCGCACCGAACAGAATGCGATTCATCAGGGTTCCTCTCTGCCTATGCTCCGCTGGGCAACCGAAGGGGTGCCTACAAAACCGCCAAACAGGACAGCCATTTGTCCTCGCTATCCGGCTGCGCGGTCGGCACGACCAGAGAAAGCGTCATGCGTGAAGGCTCGAACACATCGGCCGCAACGCGCTGAACGTCTTCAGCCGTTACCGCTTGAAGCCCTGCAATCGTCTCCGCAGGTTGTACCACCCGGCCATTGTTCAGCAGCGATTCGCCGATGTACATCATCTGGTTGCCGGTTCCTTCCAATCCTAAGCGGAACGTGCCAAGCAGATAGTCCTTGGTGCGCTTCAATTCGCGAGCGCTGACCTTAACATCGAGCACGCGTCGGATTTCCTTGGCGGTCAACTGCAGAGCCGATGACGCGCGTTGCGTATCAAACCCGCCGCTGATAGCGAAGAGACCGGTTTCCTCAAACAGTTGAAAACTCGACTGGATCGAGTAACAGAGACCGTGACGTTCACGCACGCTCTGGAAAAGGCGTGAACTCATGTTTTCGCCCAACAAACCATTCAGCACGCGCAAAGCGTATCGCCGGTCATCATGGCGTCCGAACAGGCGAAAACCAACCACCGCGTGAACTTGCGCGATCTCTTTTTTCACCAGCGACATGGCACCTTGCGGCACAGCCCCGTCAACCCGCTTACAGTCCATGACCGGTGAACGGCGCATGCCGCCGATCGCCTTCTCGACACACGCCACGCATCTCGCATGATCGAGTCTTCCTGCAAAGGCGAAAATCGTGGCACCCGGGACATATGCCCGCGCTTTATACTTCAACAACGTCTCGCGATTCATCTTGCGCAACGAATTCTCGTTGCCGGAAAGCGGGGCACCCAATGCGTGTCCCTTGAACATCTCGTCCTGCAGTCGCTCTTGAACCACATGCTGCGGCAAGTCCTGATACATCTTGATTTCTTCCAAGATGACATCGCGCTCACGGTTGAAATCAGTCTCATCGATCACCGCGTTCAGATACATGTCAGCCAGAACATCGAACGCTTGCGACAGATATTCGTAAGGCAATCGCGCATAATAACAGGTGCCTTCTTCCTGCGTAAACGCGTTGAGATATCCGCCGCGTCCCTCAATCTCTTGCGAAATGGACAAGGCGGAACGCGTCGGGGTACCCTTGAACA
>CAZTDL010000157.1:2536-8643 GCA_964612775.1 uncultured Lentisphaeraceae bacterium | reverse complement strand
CCTCATCCACCACGATGCCCCGGAAGCCGAAGTTGCGGATACTGTCGGGATTGTCGGCAGAGAGCATGAAGACGCGGCAGGGGCCTGCGGCACCTTCGAACTCAACGCGGGTGGGCATCCGGCCGACGACCCTCACAAACTCAGGCGCGATGGTCCGAAAGGCCTCCACACCACGCTCTGCCACACCATAGGTCGGCGCGCCCCAGCCGTAGTCGCCGCCGATCTCCCCGCCGCCGCGATCCAGCAACTCCGCCGCCATACAAAGCGTCTTGCTGAAGCGGCGGCCGGTACACACAGTCCGGAACCGGGCGTCCCTCGCCCGGTGAATCTGCATCTGTGCCACATGCGGTGTGTAGTCGATCTGCATCTCTCTCCAAAACATCGAGCGTCGCATTATTCCGCCGCCGGCTGGGCGGCAGAAATCAGGCTCTTCCACTCGATCACCCTGTCACCGGCCTCAAGCACACCCTTGGTCTCCTTGGGTAGCAGGGGCATGACGATGTTCACAAAAGACCATAGGGGTTTTTCACGCAGGGTCTTTTCAAGCGCATCCTCGATCAAAGCCAGGTTCTCCTCCTTGGCGACCACCTGATCTAGGGCATACAAAGCCTTTGCACGACCGGTGAGCAGACCCTTCGGCCGGCCGGCGGGATTTCCAGAAATACCTTTTTCAAACAAAGCCATAACAAATACCTCCTCACAAAAGGCGGGGCATCAACATAAAGCTATTTCTGCTCTTGATTGGGCCTGCACAACCCGTATACTAACCGCGCATAAACACCGTAAGAACCTGCCAGCCGTTCCCAACAACAAGAACACACTTATGCCTACTGTCCGAAGAAGCCAACTCGCAATCCATCTTTCAGATTTCAGGTCTTTGGCTCTTCTTGCGGGATTAACTTTCGTAGCGACATCCGCCACCATAACGCAGGCTTCAACACTGGAGCGGACACTGAGCCGCTCTTGGGTTAACTTCGAGCGCTATTCCGGACGTCCCGACTCATCTCCTTCAACGCAGACCGATTATCAGCAACTCGTCTATGAATTGCAGGCGTTGCGTACGGTACACAAAGCAACCGGCTTGTCAGATGCGCAACAAACGCCTTACGAGACGATTAGCCAACCCCGTAACAACCTGCGCAACCGGGTTCCGCTAAGCCTCTTGCACTGGAAACGCACGCTCGATGTGTTCACCCCCGAACAGCAGCGACAGGCGCAAGCCACGGGCGTCACTCCAGAACCGACCCGAACAAATGTCACGATTTTCGCCCTGTCACCCGTCAGGCCCACGACATATCGCGGTGCCGACGTGGAGATTTCTCTCGCCGCAGACGATTTCTTTGAGGAGACCGGGACTAACAGCCCCATCCGTTCACTGCGTCTCGACGCAGGTGACGGCCTCGGCTGGCAAGATTTAACCGCCGGCAAACCTATTGAAGCCTCTTACGAAGCCATCGGATTGAAAACGATCACCGTTGAAGCCACACTTTCGGACGGTGCGGTCCTGCTGGCATCTGCATCGCTTGTTGTCGCAGCCTTATCGACCCCAAACCCGACCCAGTCGGTCACTTTGGTTGCAGATGCCCCTTACAACAACACCACGGGGACGATCTACGTACTGAAATCAGGAACCTATGCCGGTCTCCGTTGTCCGGTTCTGGTTGCCGAAGGATTCGACATGGAGAACAACATGGACTGGGATGTCCTTTACAACATCCTCAACAAAGAACAACTTGCAGAATCACTGAAGTCTTACGGCCGCGACTTGATTGTCTTGGATTACACCAACGCGATGCGCAACATTTTTGAGAATGCCGCCCTTGCCCGAAAGGCCGTCTCGTACATCAACGCCAACCGCAACAACGCCTCCGACAAGTTCACCGTCATCGGTGCCAGTATGGGCGGGCTTGTCACCCGCATCGCGCTCGCCGATATGGATAAAAATCCGGCGACTTACGGAGCCAGCCACGTCAATACCTGGATCAGCTTTGACTCGCCACACAAGGGGGCGAACATACCGCTCGGTATCCAGGAGTTTCTTGCGTTCTTTTACGACAAGAATTCGGCGTTTGCAGCAGCGGCCAAACTCTACAACATTCTAAATCAACCGGCAGCGAAACAAATGCTCTTGGTCCACCATTCACAGGCTGAGAACCTTGCGGGCAATCCTACAAACCTGGTGTTTCAGTCTGAGTTGAACTCGCGTGGTTACCCCTCATCCTGCAAAAAGATAGCAGTCAGCAACGGATCTGGATACGGGGATAAACAGCCCTTCAACGAGGGGGAACAAATCATTAAGTGGCTATATGGCGACTGGTTTCTTTCAGAGGTGGAAATCCGCGCCAATGTTTACGCGCTTTCTACTTCGTCAACGCCAAGTGTTCCAACCGTTTTTTATGGTTTTTGGGATACGCTTGCATGGTTTGACGAGGTTAGCACCACCCAGCAGCATTATTACTACCAATCGCTCGACAACGCGGCTGGAGGCACACGCGACTCTTTTCAAGTTCTCTTTGATAGCACCGCGAGCCGTCGTGGCAGCGGCGATTACTGCCTCTGTCCAAATCACTGTTTCATCCCTATGGTCAGTTCGCTAGGCCTCGGCCTAGCGTATTGTAACTACGCTCTGCACTATTATCCGAGCATCAAAGCGCTCAGTCCTTTCGACGAGATTCATTACGCCTATTGGAACGAGCCCCACATCGACATCAACACCAACAACAAGCGCTGGTTCATGCGGGCGGTCCTGGAAGGGTTCGATACCGACGGTGATGGATATGACGACTATAGGGAGTACCTGTTGGGAACCGCCTACGACTCGGCGGCGAGCAAACTTGAAGGCGCGACAATGCAACCACAAATCGACGATGAGGGCTTTTTCAATCTTTCATGGAATTGGCGCCCCAACGTCATCTATAGGATCTATTTCACCGAGAGTCTCGCCCGCGACTGGACTCTTGTGGAGACCGGTTACTCCTACCAGAACTGGACACCTCCCTTCATGGCTTCGTGTCAACTTCCACGATCGACTCAGACCGGTTTTTACAAGATTGTCACCGAAGTTAAAGACCCCGTGACCGACTGACTCGTTCGCCGCCCCCCACTGCGGCAGGATAGCCGCCGGGGGAGGTGGTGCGGGCGGTGGTCCTCAAGCTTGGCCTTCAGCCCGCCGGTGACGTTCAGCATGACGCCACCCGTCGGATGAACGCCGCGTGCTCTTCGTCGGCCCGGAGGCCCCTGAAGCGGAACACTCTCCCGTCGGGACGGATCACTTCCACCGCCAGGTCGCTGACGGCCGGCGGCTGGATCTCGACCTCGGCGAACACCGCCGCGCCGCGGCCTCTCCCCTTCTCGCCACGCGCACGCAGCCACTTCGAAAGCGTCACGGCAGTCAGGCCGTTGGCCCGGCAGAACGCCGCCTGCGTCATCCCGCTTCCAAGGTATTTGCGTATCAGTTCCCGGTGCTCGCTTTCGAGATAACGCTTGCGCCCCGGCTTGTCCGTCTTCACGATTTGTGTGTTCATGCCCGCGTTATAGCACGGCGCTCAAAACACGGCTAGGCTGTCAAAGTTAAGCCGCTTACCAATAGAGGGCTCGAAATCAACTATTAGTGTCCCCTAAAAAACAGAAAGGCCGCGCGTTTTTCCGTGCGGCCTTCTCGGCTCTACGGGAGTATACTCAGGCCCGTCGCTCGCTTAACCGCTCGGTGAGGCGTAGCTCACTTGTCCTGTAGGACCAGATCTCGGGGCGTTTCAATTTGAGCGGTTTTTCGCGCGATAAGCAGTAGCGGCACCATTGACGTGTCCTCAAAACACGCTTTGTGTCGGTCTTCTTGGTTCACGCTCCGGCAGGCTACAGGCGCGACCGCCCTCAAGGCCAGCGTTTCTCGGTACAGTGAAATTGAGCGGGAATTCGGGGTGTCTGGAGTTGACTCTTTTCACCCAACTGCGGCATAATATGAACATTATTGGTTCAAGTATGTTGCCTGCTCACCCTTCAGGATGACGATGATGGTTTTTCAAAAGAAAGTAACAGATATGCGTTTCAACAGCATGGTCACTGGATTGTTTGCGGGGCTGGCCCTTTTTTGCACGTCATGTGCCGCGGCGGACTGAAAAGGCACCAACCTCGTTGAAAAGGCGATCAGGGTTCCGCAAAGCGCCTGCCGGGTGCAGGTGCTGGTGCTCGCGTTTGACAGGGGGGCGATCGAACCCCTTCTGAAAGAAGCGAAGCTCTCCGCGCCCGCTCTGCTGAGCCTTTGGGAGGCCGGCAAGGGAAGGCTGTTCGCCGTGCAGAGCACGCTCGCTTCGTCCGCGCTCGGCGGAGGCAAGATGGATGCGACGCGGCAGGAGTATCTATACAAAGGGACCCGATACTTCGGCGCGCCCATGGCAAAGGGGTCCACCTCTGGAACGCCCGCATATGAGCCCGCCTATGAGCAGCGCGATTTGCGCATGACCCTGCGCGCGGCTATCGTGGACGGGGCCGAAGCGAAAGCGCCTGTCATCACCGTTGATGCGTCGGAGGAGTTCACATTCAAGCCAACGGGCGATGCGGTTGCCGAATCGGGAGGGATCGAAAAATATACTCGGATCGGAATCATCAAAGCGAGCACCACGTGCCGGATGCCGTTCGGCGAGCAGATTCTTTTGGGAGGCGGGGCCGAATCGCCAGACAAAAAAGAGTTTCTTTTTGTGATCGGGCGAGCCGATCCGGCAGACGAACCCGAAAAGAAATGAAATGAACGCGGGTTCAACACTGTCCTTTAGCAGTCTTGACACCGACACAATGAATCTAGTACTACGACCATATGAAAGGTGTTAACCCCGCTATCTATGAAAAGGGACTGCACTTCAAATGCCAAACTTGCGGTCGTTGCTGCCAAAGTCGAGGCGAGTGCGCTTATGTATACGTGTCATTGCCTGAGCGCCAGCGATTAGCATAGCACCTGCAACTACCTACGCAAGTATTCACGAGGCGCTTTTGTGACAAGACTGACGGGCTTTTTCATTTATGTTACCTGGACAAACATTGTTTCTTTCTGGCAGGAGGTCGCTGTAGTGTGTACCGCACACGTCCAAAGCAGTGCCGCACATGGCCATTTTGGCCAGAGAATATGAACAAGAAAGTCTGGTTTGGGGATGTCATTAAGGATTGTCCAGGGATTGGAGTAGGACCTCTTATTGATGCCAAGCAGATTGAGAAGCGTCTTCGCAAGGCAGCCATCGACACCCCGGAACACACCGGCCGAATCTTCCAAGAACTCGGCCATATACTCTTGGCGGAACACATCTTCGGGCAGCGTCGCCTTGGTCTCGGCCCATTCTTTCGCGGGAAGTAGGGGGACACGTTCGACGGGAAGGTGAACGACCTGAATCCCTCCTGTCGTTCGACGCCGCGCGTGAACATGTCGTAGAACCCGTTGCGTCCGGCGGGCGTGGAGATGCACACACCCCAGCCGAGCGTCTGGGCGAGGGTAGGGCGGAGCACACAGTTCTGAACCGGGCGTCCCGCGCCCGATGAAATTGCATCTTTCCCGCAATGCTTGTGCGTTGCGTATCGCGAGTCGAGCGTCGCGTTCTTCTGCCACCTGATCCAGCGTATACAAAGCCTTGGCGCGGTCCGTGAGCAGACCCATCGGTCGACCGGCACCTCTTGAGCGAACAGGAATCGGCTGAACGGTTACAAAATTCCACGATGGATGCAGTTGCCTTGCGAGCGGTTGCGCGATAACGGTATATCGCACACAAGGTCAAAAAATATAAAATTTGGGACAGATCGCACATGGTCATTGGTGGGACAGATGTTATACTTTTGTAAATGCCCTTCTGTGCGGAAAGATAAAAGGTTTTTTTCCTCACCGACATGAAGGGACGCAGGTTACATGTCAAAAAAGAGTGAGAGGCCTTATGAAAAAGAGGATTCTTCTCGCATGCACATGCGCGTGTGCGCTCTCGGGGTCGCGCGCTTATGCCGCAACGTGGCATTGGAGTCCCACCGTTAAGGACGCCAGCGACCACTATCTTTGGAACAACGCCGCCAACTGGTTGAGCGCCGACGACGACACGACGCGCGGTTTCCCGCACTACGGCGACACGGCTATCATC
>CAZTDL010000157.1:0-2526 GCA_964612775.1 uncultured Lentisphaeraceae bacterium | reverse complement strand
CCACGATGCTGTACAACGTATGCAACAGCGACGCGGCCTACGCGCTCTACGAAGTGCGTTTTACCCAAGGGGTGTGCATGAACCAGGGCAACGTCGTGCTCCTCGCCGGCGGCGAGGGCCTCCAGTATCTCGGCACGGCGGGCTATACCGGCAACTGGATGGGGGCCTATCTTGTGGGCGTGGGCGAAGTGCCGTTCAACGTGACGAACAACGTGGACTTCGCCCTGCAGATGCGCTTCCTCAAGAAAACGAACACACAGAACCCGGTGGCGAACCCGATTCTCGTGAAGGAAGGCAGAGGCCGTTTCATCTGCTTCAATCAGGGCCAGAGCATGGAATACGACATTCCCCTCGCCTTGATCCGCCAGGGCACTCTCAACTTCGCGAACTACCGCACGCTCATCGGCTGCTCGTTCGCGTTCGACGGCAACGACGGATCGCAGCGTCTCGAGCTCTGCTACGGTTCCGGCTACAAAAACGACATCAACCTCCAGAACGGCGCGCTTTTCGAGACCAATGGCGTGGCGAACACAACGCACGGCGTCACGTCCAACTATGACAAACAGATCGTCTTCACCGGCACGCCCTCGATGACCCCGATGGTGTTCTCCGGCACATGGTACCGCGGCGCCGGCTTCAAGTGGAATCCGGGCGCGGCCTCCTACGTGTTCATCTGTTCGAACGCCGTCTCGGCCACCACGGGTCGCGTGGACGTGGCGAACGGCGTCGTAAAACTCGTCACGGGGGCGTCCTTCACGGCGCTCGAATCGCTTTCCGTCTCGACCGGGGCCGAGTTCCGCGTGGAGGCGGATTCCGGTTCCGGGTTCTCCGCGAAGACGCTCACGCTCGGCGGCGGCACGGCGAAGGTGTACGCCGCGGAAGGCGTCGCGCTCACGTTCGCGAGCGGCACGCTCAGCGGCAACCCGCTCAAACAAGGCACGTACACAACAGACGGCGCGAACGGCACGCGCACGGCGGCGTGGCTCACGGGCGGCGGTTCTGTGACGGTGCAGACGGGGCCTTCGGATTCCGCCGCGTGGACGGGCGGAGGCGCGGGCGACACCTCGATCTACACGGCCGCGAACTGGGCAGAAGGATTGCCCGATTTCGAACGCGGCGAGCTCTTCGCCACGTTCGCGACGTCCGGCACGTCGGCGCTCTTGCCCGTCACCAACGTTCCGCCGATCTTCGCGGGTTTCGCCCTCCAGAACGGGTTCACGTTCGAGGCGGCGTCCGGCGCCTCGCCCGCGAAACTCGGCTCCGCCGGCATGACACTCGCGGATGCCGCATCCGCGACGGCCTACACGATGGGCTGGCCGCTCGAACTCACGGCCGGGCAGACCTGGAGCGTGGGCGCGAACGACACGCTGAATCTCAATGCGCCTCTTTCGGGGACGGGCGCGCTCACGCTCGGGAACGGCGGCACGGTCAACCTCGGCACCACCACGGACTACGCGGCCGCGCTCACGCTCGCGGGCGGCACGGCGAAGGGCACGTACAACATCACGGGCCTGAACGCCCTCGGCACGGGCACGACGCCGGTCGCCTACGCGAGCGACCGCGTGAACTTCACGTTCACGGCCTGCACGAACGAACGGCCGCTCGCGGGCGCGTACCAGCTGGCCGACGACGGCATCACGTACACCTACCCCGCGGGCACAACCGCGGAGTTCCGCGGCATGGTCTCTGCGAACGGCAATATGACCCTCTCCGCAGGCGCGGGGGCCACGGCCGTATACCGCGGGGGTCTCTATCTTGGGGGCAGCCTCTCGTGCTACCTCTACCTCAACGGCACCGGGCGCATCGAAATCCGTGAGAATCCCATCAACCTGACGGGCAACGGCAACATCGTCATCTATGCCGCGACCACGCTCGATCTCTACGCTCCCAACAGCCGCATCAGCAACACGTTCTGGACGGACTGGCGGAACGGCACGGTGAACGCGTACGTGAACGCCGCCTGGCAGAGCGGCACGCGCCTCGTGCTAACGTCGCCCGCGACGGTGGACCTCCACGGCACCACGCAGACGCTGATCGCGTTCGCGGGGGCGGGCACGGTGAAGAGCGATGCGCCGGCGCAATGGCGGCTCTCGCTCACATCCAACGTCAATAACGATTATGGCGGGAACGGCCGCACGAACGCCACGGTGTTCGCTGGGAACGTCTCGCTCTACAAGACGGGCGAGTACCCGTTCGCGGTGAACGCCGCGAGCCTGTCCACGGGTACTGTGCAGGTGGCGCAGGGCGATCTCATGTTCTGTGTGAACGGCTCTTGGCCGAACTGCACGAACGTGGTCGTTTCGGGCGGCTCGCTCACACTGAAGAACGCGAACGCGTTCGGCGATCAGGAACGCGGGGTGCGCGAGCAGCCGAAGGCGCATTGGCGTATTTCGGGCGGGGCGACGGTCAACCTCGACTATACGGGCCGGATCACGTGCGTCGAGATCTTCGTGGACGGGGCGAAGGCCTACGGCGGCACCTACGGCGCGGTCGGTTCCGGCGCGGACCACGAGTATGCCTGTCTCA
>CAZTDL010000156.1:0-8649 GCA_964612775.1 uncultured Lentisphaeraceae bacterium | reverse complement strand
CAGTCTCACACCCACCCCTGTCAAACCGACACGCACAGGTCAGTGAAACGGGGATCCGCCCGGATTTCGGGATTGACCCATTTTACTCCTCCCCGCATAATAGATTCCTACTGGGGTATGCGTATATCGTCGGGTAGGATTATGGGATGTTCGAGAACATGTTTTTTTTGGGGGGGGGATACAGATGTTACGTCGTGATTTCTTGAAGGTAGCCGCAGGGAGTGCGGCACTTCCGTTGTTTTCCATCGGGGGGCAGGTTTCGGGCCGGAATAAAATCCGGCTGGGCCTCATCGGATGCGGCGGCCGCATGGGACTCGGCATCCAGTACGGCATATTGAACAACCTGTGCGGCCCGGACGAGGAAATCGTCTGCATGGCCGAGCCGGATCCGAGCCACTGGGACAAGATCCGCGCCGTGGTGAAACATCATCAGCCGACGACGGACAGCTCGAAGATCCAGGCCTTTTACGATTATCGCGAGATGTTGGAAAAGAGGGGGGGCGAGATCGACGCCGTCGCGATTGCGACACCGAACCACCACCACGCCGCCGCCGCGATCCTCGCGATGTCGAAGGGCCTTCACGTCTACGTCGAGAAGCCGATGGCCCTCACGATCGAGGAGGTGCGCCGCATGCACGCGGCGCAAAAGAAGTCGGGCGTCGCGACGCAGGTCGGCAACCAGGGTCACAGCGAAGAGGGCATGCGCCGCCTCGTGGAGTACATTCAGAGCGGCGCGATCGGCCAGATCCATGACGTGTGGGCGTTCGACGACCGTCTGAACGCGATGATGGTCCGTCCGCCGAAGGCCGCGCCGCCGAAGGGCATGGACTGGGACGCGTGGTGCGGGCCCGCGCCGGTGTGCGATTTTTACGCAGCGACTGCAGACCATAACGGCATGCATCCGCATGACTGGCACGCGTGGATCGGATACGGCAACGGCGCGATCGGCAACATGGGCACACACATTCTCGACCCGGTATTCTGGGCGCTGCGCCTCGGCGAGGTCCATCCCGCGAGCGTGGAGGCCACCGAGCTCAAGTGGGGCGTGGCGGGTAGCTGGACGTGGCGCAACACGATCCGCTGGCGCTTCCCTGCGCGCAAGGGCATGGACGCGATGACGCTGCACTGGTATGACGGCGTGAAGGACGGCATCCCGTACGACAAGGCGCATGTGAACAAGACCGGCATCTGTCTGAAGCGCGACTATCAGAACCTGCCGCCGATCATCGAGGAACTCGAGAAGAAGCACGGACAAAAACTGGGCTGTCTCGGCACGGTGTACGTGGGCGAGAACGGCGTCATGGCCATCGGCTCGCACGGCGACGGGCTCCAGTTCGTCCCGGACGATCTCAGGAACAAACTCCCGAGGCCGCCGAAGACGATCCCGCGCGAGAAGGGCATGAACCATCAGGAGGATTGGCTGCGCGCGATCCGCAACCCGAATCGTCCGGCCGGCTGCAATTTCGATTATTCCGCGCCGCTCGCGACGACGGTGCTCCTCGGCAACGTGTCGGCCCGCGCGGGACTCAAAAAACTCGAGTGGGACGGCGCAACGGTCACGAACGACGAGTCCGCGAACGCGTTCCTCAAGACGACGTATCGGTCCGGTTGGGAAATAAAGGGTTGATCTTCGCGATCCGGGGAACCCGACAGGGAGAAAGGGAAGACCATGCAGAGAAGGAATTTTTTGTCATTGGGGTTGGCGAGCGCGGCGCTCGCGGGATGCGCGACGGGGGGAGCCAAGAAGGCGTCCACCGCCGTTGCGAAGGCGGACGGCGGCGGCGACAAACGGATGCGCGGCCCGTTTCCGATCCTTTCCACACCGTACAACAAGGACGGCAGCGTGGATTACGCGTCGCTCAAACGCGGCGTGCGCTTCACGGCGGACGGCGGGTGTCCCGGCGTCATCTGGTGTCAGTCGAACGATTCGGTCGACCTGTTGACTTTCGAAGAGAAGGTGAAGGGGTATGAGGCGTGCGCCGAGGCGATGCAGGACGTCAACTGCATGATGACGTTCGGCTGCAACGGCGTGGACACGGCGCAGATGATCCGCGAAACTGAGGCCGTCGAGCAGATCGCCAAAAAGTACCCGCGGACGAACATCGCGATCATCACGCGCCCGCCGAGCACGGGCAAAACGCTCGACGATGTGCGCGCCTACTACGAGGCGCAGGCCAAGGCGGCGCAGCGCCCGGTGATCATCCAGACGGTCGTGAACAGCACGTGCCCGTCCCCGACGGTCGAGATGCTGATCGACTTCGCGAGGAAGCACCCGTCGATTTACGGGTACATCAAGGAAGAGTCGGGCGGCGTGAAGGCGAATGACAACATGATCAGGGAGAACGCCGCGAAGCCGATCATCCACACGGTGTTCAGCGCATGGGGCGGTTGGCAGTGGCTCTACCAGAGCCGCCGTTGCGGGTCGGAGGGGCTCATCACGGAGCGTTGCGCGTACGCGCCGCTGCTCGGGTACGTCTGGAAGCAGATGGAGAACAACGACCGTTACGGCAAGCTGACGCTCGCTTACGCGTTGCTCCGCCTCCTGATCGACCAGCGCGATTTTCCCGGCGGCCTGCGCGGGTATTCGCTCTATTATCTCCAGCGCCAGGGCGTGTTCAAGACCACGGTGTCGCGTGATTACCTCAAGGCCGAGAAAAAGGAACAAGGCACGGTGGCGGTCGGCGACAACACGAAGTGGAAACTCAGCGATATTACGCTCACGGATCTCCAGAAGGCCGAGCTTGACGAGTGTTATGACGACATGCTCCGCTTTGTGAAGGAAAACGGCTGAATGCCTCGTCCTCCATTTTAAAGCAAACTCGCAGAGTGGAGGGCGTGGCTGCGCCGAGCCGCCGCTTGTCTTAGCGCCATTCGGGATTGGTATTCTGCGCGCTCGCGCCAGCACGAACGGCCGCCAGACCCGCTCGGCATCACGGACCGTCAGGAACGGATTGCCGCAATGAATCCGCGCTGCCTGGAGAACGGCAACGGCCGTACGCAAGCTGGACGTGGTTGTCTTCTCGCCCTACGGCGCCACAACCAGCCGGTATTCTCCCGCATGCAACAGGAGGCCGCCGTCAGGCTTCAGCGACGCCTCCCGTGACCCCGACAGCCGTTCGCAACCGATGACCTTGCCGATTTTCAGCGAGAACGCGATCGGCCGTTCGATCAGACGCGAGACCACCGGCAGATTGTCGATGTTCATGTAGCGGTTGGCCATGCTCCGGAAGGTCTGCGCGCCGCTGGGATCGTTCACGTACTTCTGGTCCGCGAACAGCCAGAGGTGCCATTGGGCCGGACTTTCCTTCCGCAGATAATAGCTGCCTGTGCCGTCGCACGAGACCGCGCAGGAATTTCCGCGTCCCGAAATGATCGTCAGCCGCGATAAATCCGGAACGTTGAAGCCGGTCGACGCGGCGTAGCGGAACACGCGGCCTTCCGCCGGGTCGCAGAACGTCACGTTCGAGGGTTTCCGCCGGAGGTCGAACGTCGATCCCGACCACGCGTTATCCGTCCGCTTGAGCGTGTCTTCGGCGATTTCTCCTCTGAAAATCCCGCCCGCCGCCGCGAAGGCCGCCGCTTTGTTCGGCGTGTGCTCGATGTTCAGATAGTGAACGAGCCACCCCGGATTGTAGGCCGCCACCGCCGACGGCGTATAGGTGAAGAACGCCGCCATCTGGATATCCGCGCGACGGAAGTCCGCCGCGAACGCGCCCACAACATAGCCGTCCAGCGAGCTGCTTGCGCCGAACTCATAGACGATCTTGGCGAGTCCATCGTACCGGTGGGACCGAGGCGGCGTTACCCACTCATCGGCGTTCACCAGAAAATTGTTCCAGTCCGTGTTGCCGCCGTCGAACTTCCCGGTCGCGTTCCAATAGGCCCCGATGTTCACGGCTTGCACGCCGCCGCTCTTCAGCGCGTCGGCGATGAGCGGGTTCTGCGCCTCGAACCAGATGTGCGACTTGACGACGCCGCGCGGAAAAGCCTCGTCGACAATCGGCCACAGCGCGGCGAAGTAGCGCTTCAGAATCTCGGCCTTAAAAAACGGCAGGATCTCTTTGCGCGTCGCGTCGGGTTTCCTGTTCTCCACCTTCCATTTCTCGGCGAACGTCTCATACATCGGTTTGAGGTAGCGGGGCTTCTCGCCTTTCGCCCAAACCGCCGATCCCATGGGCGGCTCGCGGTCGATCATCGCCCCCGTGACATATTCCGGTTCGTTGGTGAGTTCGATGACCACGATGTTCGGATAATCGCACAGACGTTTTTTTGAAAACGCGTTGACGTGGCCGAACAGCCCGCGCAGATAGCGCTGCTGGCAGGCGACGGCTTCCGGATGCCAGAGGATCGCGTCTTTGGAAAAAAGTTGCTGAACCCGAAGGCGGGGTATTGGGTCAAATCCCAAAAGGCGTATCGCTCGGCGAGGTTTTTTTCGTTCTCGACCGTGTTCCACCAGACTGTCGGCGTCAGCATCATGAAAATCCCGTTCTGACAGGCCCGCTCCACCAAATAGTCGAACGCCTTCAAATGGTCGTTGTCGATCAGATGGCCCTGATTGTCGGTGATCTCGCGGTCGTAGAGATGAACGCGGATGAAATCGATGCCCATCAGTTTGAAATGCGCAAGATCGGCATCGATGGCCGTTTGGAGCTCGACGCCCGACTGTCGGATGTTGACGAAGTTATGGTTGAACGGCGCGAGATAATTCACGCCCCACAGCTTGACCTTTTTCCCGTCCTGATCGACGATCACCGCGTCCTTCACGGCGAAAGGCGGTTTGAACGGAAGCGGTTCCGCCCAGATAACCGATGTGAACAGGCCCATTAAGAGGACGATCTGTTTTGTTGTCATTTGATTTTCTTTCCTTAAGCATGTTTACTTCGCGATTGTCAGCCGGTATTCTCCCGCAAGCAACGTAAGCGTGCCGCTTGGCGACAACACCGGTTCGCGTTCTCCAGACAATCGTTCGCATCGCGTGACACGCCCGAGTTTGAAAGCGAACGCGATCAGCCGTTCGATCAGACGCGAAACGACCGGTATGTTGTCGATGCTCATATAGCGGTTGGCCATAGATCGAAAGGTCTGCGGGCCATTCGGATCGTTGACATATTTCTGATCGGCAAACAACCTAAGATGCCACTGAGTCGGACTTTCTTTCTTTAGGTAGTAACTGCCTGAACCGTCGCACGACACCGCGCAGGAGTTGCCGCGCCCCGAAATAACTTCCAATCGGGAGAGGTCCGAAAGTTTACGGTTTGTCGACGCCGCGTAGCGGAACACGCGGCCGTCCGCCGGGTCGTAAAACGTCACATTCGAAGGCTTTCGGCGAATATCAAACATCGGACCCGTCCATACGCTGTCCGTCCGGGTGAGCGCATCTTCAGCGAATGCGCAGCGGAAGATCTCGCCCGCCGCCGCAAAGGCGGCTGCTTTGTTCGGTGTGTGTTCGATATTCAGATAATGAACGACCCACCCCGGATTGTAGGCGGCTACCGCCGAAGGCGTATAGGTGAAAAACGCACCCATCTGGAAATCCTTTAAACGAAAATCCGTTGCGAATGCGCCTTGTGTGTAACCGCCCAATGAACTGCTTGTGCCGAATTCATAAACGATCTTGGCGAAACCTTCGTAACGCTGAGCTCTGGGGTCTTTCAGCCACGCGTCGGCGTTCTCCAAATAGTTGTTCCAGTCCGTATTGCCGCCGTCGAACTTGCCGGTCGCATTCCAATAAGTACCCACATTCACAGCCCGCACGCCTCCGCTTTTCATCGCGCCGGCGATAATCGGGTCCTGCGCTTCCCGCCAAAAGTGCGATTTGACGACGCCGCGCGGGAAAGCCTCGTCGACGACCGGCCACAGCGCGGCAAAGTAATGTTTCAGAATCTCCGCTTTGAAAAACGGCAGGATCTCTTTGCGCGTCGCCTCGGGTTTTTTGTTTTCCGTCTTCCATTTCGCCTCAAACGCCTCGTACATCGGTTTGAGGTAGCGGGGTTTTTCCCTTCCGCCCAAACCGCAGAGCCCATGGGAGGTTCATGATCAATCATCGTCTCGTTGACATACTCCGGCTCGTTGATGAGCTCAATGACCACGATGTTCGGATAGTCGTACAGACGCTTTTTTGAAAACGCGTTGACGTGGCTGAACAGCCCGCGCAAATAGCGCTGCTGGCTGGCGATGGCTTCCGGGTGCCAAAGCATGGCGTCTTTAGAAAAATAGTTGCTGAACCCGAACGCCGGCTGCTGCGTCAAATCCCAGAAGGCGTAGTGTTCAGAAAAGTTTTTCTCATTCTCTACGGTGTTAAACCAAGTGCTGGGCGTCAGCATCATAAAAATGCCGTTCTGATACGCCTGTTCAATCAAATAATCGAACGCTTTCAAATGGTCGTTGTCGATTAAGTTTCCTTGATTGTCCGTAATCTCGCGCTCGTAGAGATGAATACGGATAAAATCGATGCCCATCAGTTTGAGATGCGCGATGTCGGTATCGATGGCGGTTTCGAGCTCGACGCCCGACTGTCGGATGTTGACGAAGTTATGGTTGAACGGCGCGTAGTAATTCACGCCCCACAGTTTGACCTTCTTTCCGTCTTGATCAGAAATAACTTCGTCTTTCACAATGAACGGCGGTTTGAACGGAAGCGGCGTCGGGGCTGCCCAAACGTCCGACGCCAGCAGAACGGTCGACAACATAACGCATATACCCGAGCACACGTCGTTGCGTATCCAACATTTCTTATCTTTCATTTTCCCCTTCTCCGGTTATTCATGGATTTTCTTTCTTTTGCCCTTAACTATGTAAGGTTCGCCGCACGCTGTTCCAGTGTTCTTATTCTCGGGAGTAGACGCGGACGTAATCAATCTCGAAGTCGCGCGGATACGGCATGTCCGGATCGGTTTCGCCCGCCCAGCCGGGGAACGCGCCCTGATAGAGACCGAGCAAAATGAACATCTTCTCTTTCGGCGTCTCGCCGTTGCAGGTGCGGATCGGCTTGCCGTCCAGATACCAATCCAACCGGCCTTCGCGCCACTCCAGCGCCCACACGTGGAATTCTTTGGAGGCATCGAAGGCCATGGCGTATGTGTATTGGCCGTCCTTCGTGAAGTGTACGTTGAAGTCGTTCTTGAACCGGCGGGACTCGTTGCCCAGTTTCTCGAAGATGTCGATCTCCACCACGCCGTCGCCGACTTTGCCGCGTCTGCCGTCCGGAAAATACTCCTGTTTGTTGGGGTTGGTCTGAAGCAGCCAGAACGCGCTGTGCAGACCAGACCCCATCGGCATGCGGCAACGGATCTCGAACCAGCCGTATTTTTGGGCGAACTTGTCGAGGATCTGAACGTCGTTGGTCGTCGCGCCGAAACGATGGTCCGATGTTTGGATCGAACTCACGCACCGTTGCGTCTTGTTCGTGCGGAACGGCAGCTTCTCGTCGATCCGCAATTTGAGAATGCCGTCCTGAATGGCATAGTGCGCCGCCGGATCCATCCAGCGGCTCGGGAACCCGATTCGCTTGAACCACGCCTTACGCCCCGAACGGTATCCCGCGAACCAGTTGAGGTCGCTCAGTTGCGGCCGGTCGAATTCGTCGTCGAACGTCAGCCGCCAGCCCGGTTTCTTCAACGGCGGCACCGGCGCGTCGTCCGCGATCGTCATCCGCGCGCAACACGCGCAAACGGCTATGGCCATCCATTTTACAGCCGCGTTTTTCTGGAACACCGCTCGAACTGTCATACGTGTCTCTCCCTTGTCGCCGCGCGTTCTTGCCGCAGATCCGAATCTGTGCGAATCAACGCAATCTGCGGTTCAACCGTTCAGTCCCTCGGCCGATTCAATAGTACCTCTACAATGGTTTCCGCGATCCGTCGCATTCCGCGGTCATCCGGATCACTGCCGAACGCCTCGAGATCGACGTGCCGTCCGCCCGCATCTCGACAAACGCTCCTCAGCACGCGGTCTTTCGCCGCGTCCAAACCGTAGAGGCTGCACACCAGCAGCAGCGGCGTTTTGCCGTCGCTTCGCACGCCTTCCAGAATTTCCATCACGCCCATTTTGAACAGCGCCATGTCCATGTCGTTCGTCAGAGGCGGCACATTCCCGCCGATCGCCAATATCACGAGATCCGGTTCAAACGTAAAGGCGTCGTGCAATTCGGTCGACGCGTCGTACGTTTTGTATCGGCGCTCGAACGCCGCGATGTTGCGCACCAGCACCTCCGGCGCGTGCCCCGTGCAGTCCGCCACCGCCCGCGTCACGCGATGCACGTAATCGTTCTCGGGCACGCTGGCCGCCATGCCCCGGGTGTTCGTCCAGCCGATGTCGGGCTTGGGGCCGCGCAGCGTGAGGCTGTTTCCCAGAAAAAGAATTTTGCGGACGGCTTTCGGTTCGACCGTCGCCCGTTTCGGATTCTCCCGCCGCACGTGGCCCTTAAACAGCTCATCGTCTTCGGCCAGCGTCGGATCGGGAATGCGGAAATAGGTGAGCGTGCCGCCGGGATCGGGAAACTCCGTGAGCCGCAAGGCCGGATTTTTCGCGGTGATGGCCATGCTCCCTTCGCTCAGGCTCGCCCGCACCGTACCGACTGTGCCGCCGGATCGCACGGTGCCGTCACCCGGCGCATCGGCGAGCGTGGAGGGATCGATCATGATCGTCGCC
>CAZTDL010000155.1:0-8701 GCA_964612775.1 uncultured Lentisphaeraceae bacterium | reverse complement strand
CGCAGGATTTCGACGGCGCTGGGGTATTCGGAATAAAAACGGTCAGCAAGCAGGACAGACCCGAATGCGGGTATAGCAAAAAAAAGGAGTAAACGGATGAAATGTCTACAGGTGGGAGTGTTTGCGATATGTGCGGCTGCGGTTCAGACCTATGCCGCGTTGCCTCTGGACGGTGTCGTGCCACCCTACGTGTATAGCGAAGTCTCCGTGACGGGACAAACCACCGTGACCGGCCTCGCGGTGTCGGGCACGCTGGAAAAACGCGGTTCGGGCGAACTGACGTTGACCGATCTGCTTTCGCTGCCGGGAACGGTTCTTGTGCGCGAGGGGAGCGTGACGCTGGCGGAGTCGGGTTTTTCCGCCGCGCTTCCGACGGCGCTTCAGCGCGGCCTGGCGTTCTGGGTGGACGCGAACACCAATCTTGTGCTGAGCGGTTCGAGAACCGTGGAAAAATGGTTGGATGTTCGCGAGACCTCCACGAGTGAACCCTATGCGTATATGCGGGCAGAGCACGATTTCACGCACTATTCCGAAGGACCTAGGTCTAGGAAGCCTACGCGTGTGCAAGGGGTTTCTGATGTGAACGGCCTGCCGATGGTGGACTTCGGAACATTCGGTGCGACGGACACCACGGCGGCTTGGCTGCCTTGGCGTATGGCGGACGGCACGCGCGGCGTGCTGACCACGATCCGTGCGGTCTTCGCGGTGGCCGCTTTTCCCGACAGCAATGGATTTTTTGTCGAGGACTGGGATTACACCGATGCGGGAGGAGAGACGAATACGGTCGGGACCCAATATTTTTGGCTGGGCAGCGAGGTTTTGTCGAAAAAGTGTTTCTGTCTTTTTGAAACCACATGTGAAGCTTACAAAAGTGCGGTCTATTTGAACGGCATTCGCGTGGACGCGGGCACTCGTGCGCCGGAAGCGTTGGGACAGGTGATGGAAGTGATGACCATGATACCGGTGACGGCTGCAAACTTTTTCAATGGCAGAAACATCGACGGATATTGGGGAACATTTCCCCACATCGGCGGCGGACGCTTGGGCGAAGTTCTGGTCTATACCAACGAGTTGACTGAGGCGGAGCGGCTGGGCATCGAGAGTTACCTGCAACGCAAATGGAAAAAGGGCGGACAGGTTGGCACACACCGCGTGGGTTTGGATGCCACGCTGATCACCGCTGTGGATGCGGGGGAAACAAACAAGATCGGTGCGGTCTCAGGTGAGGGGCTCTGGCGCAAAACCGGACCGGGGACTGTCAGCCTCGGGAATGAGCCGGACCTCATGTTGGGGCCAATTCAACTGGAAGGGGGTACGCTTGCCGACGATGGCTATGTGCGGCGTCCCAATCGGCTTTTCGCCGTGCCCGAATCGGGGCTGTCGGTGCGGGCGGAGACAGACCGTTGGGAAATCGTTTCGACCGCCGTCTCGAACGCGTTGCTCAAGACCGGCGCGGGCGAATTGACGGTGACCGGCTTTCCTCGGAGCGCTACCCAGGTGGCGGTCAATGGCGGCACGCTGCGACTGACGCAGACGCTCCGTGGCTCCGGACGCACCGCGCCCGTCGCCATATACAACAACAGTTTTGAAATCTTCGACAATCACGATAATCACGGGCCTGCGAGCGATCCGAACAATGTGTGGGGATATATGCCCACGGGAATGGGCTGGAAGGAGTTCGGCGTTGTCAGCCCCACCGAAGAGGCCAATGCGGTGGGCGTTTACAAGGCGAATTGCAGCGACGCGAGCTGGTGCGTTCAGCAGCCTGCACCGGACGGCGAATGGGTCGCGTTCATCAAGCAGGGCGGCGGATGGCGGACGACGTTCACGGTGCCGACGGAAGGACGGTACCGACTCGTTTTCGACACGGCCTGCAGAGGTGGCGGGGGCAACAAACATCGCTACAATATCCTGATCGACGGAGACGTGATCGCTCATGTTCGTACAAATCAGCGTCTTTTTAAACGGAGCGCGTTTGCGCTGCCGCAACTTGCGGAGGGAAATCACACACTGACCTTTCAGGGCATCGACGAGGGCGTCGACCGCGCTTCGTTGATCGATGACGTCCGAATTGAATGGGAGGGGGCGTCCGGACAGATCGAGGGCATGGTCACAAACGGCAGTTTTGAAGTTTCGGGACCTCTGACTGATGGCCTGTGGGATTGGGATAAGGATTTGGGGGGCTACGCGTTTACTTATTTGGTGGCGGATTCGGGATGGACTTTCGGCCCCGTTCAATACGGTGGAATCACGGAAGACTATTCGCCGTGGATGTTCCAACTCGGTGCGGTTGAGGGAAGAAGGGCAGCCTATATCCGGGAGACGGGATTTATGTATACAACGGTGTCCTTTCCTACGAACGGCCTCTATGAGCTTTCTTTCCTGACGGCGGGCCGGCGTTGGGGACAGGCCGACGAGGCCGACAACGGTCATCACGATTACCGGATCAAGCTGGACGACGAACAGATTGCCACGCGATTCGTCTATAAGAAGTACTTTGAACGGGTTACGGTTCGGTTACCCGCGATCACCAATGCGCCCGTTTCGAAGGAACTTCGCTTCGAAGGAATCAACACTTTGGGCGGCGACCGAACCTCGCTGATCGACGATGTGCATGTCACGCGATTGGCGGACGGCAATCCGGTCGCCGACAGCGGGTTCGAGGTGCCTGCTGGCACTCTTGCGAACGGCGGCGACAATTGGGAGGCCGGCGTGACCCTTACGGCGTGGGCGTTCGACCGCGGTGACAATGGCTATGATCGCATCAGCGGAATTGCGCGCAACGGAGGCGACTGGCCGCTTCCGATTGCACCGGAAGGGACGTGCGCGGCGTTCTTGCAGAAGGACTCGAAGATGTCGCAGGCGGTCACCTTCGCCGAGGACGGTTACTACACGCTCTCCTTTATGGCTGCGGCACGGATACGGGCTTTGCCCGAATACTACCTGCACGATTTCAAGATCCTGTTCAACGGCGAACAGGTCGGCTACGTGCAAACGTTCGACGACACTTGGCGGCGCTATACGTTCCGCCTCCCTTATGCGAAGGCGGGGGTTGCGGATACGTTGTTGTTCCAAAGTGTCAACAGCATGGCGTATCAGTGGGGAATGGGCGAAGACCACGTTTCGTTTATCGACGACGTGCGGATCGAGAAACAGGCGGTCGCTGGCGGATCCGGCACAGCCGGTGTTTGCAAAGACACTGTTGTCCATTTGGCTGCAGGCAGCACAGGCTGGCGCTCGACTTCCCGGGACAAGTGACATTCAAGGAACTCTGGTATGACGGGCGGCTGTATTCGGGTGTGCTCACCGCAACGAACGCGCCCTTCTTGACGGGGGCGGGGTCTGTGTACGTGTCGCCCAAAAGGACGCTGATTAGCATAAAATAAGGTTTTGTTTCACATAGCGCGTTGTTGTTCGGACAGGATTACATGATTCTCATGATTGGGGGCAACTACGAATCAGGGTAATCATGTAATCTTGTCAAATCGAATTTTTTGATGACTACGCAAGGAGTTTGGCATGTTTCGATGTTTCTTAACGTTTTCCGTCATTCCGCTGTGCATCGCTGTTGCCGCCGAACCGCTCCATCCGGTTCTGCGGCAGCACAAGGTCGTCTATGTGGTGCGGCAACAGTATGCGCAAGACCACCACAACACCGGGACGGATTTCGCCCTCGGCGAGCTGAGCGAGAAGAACGTGCGCCTGGGCGCTGCGATCCGCACGGTCGACTTCGCGGAAGGCGGGAAGACCGCGACGCTGCTGGATCAGCCGCAGGGGCTGATCCGTGACCTGGAGGTGTCGTACGACGGTACGCGCCTGCTGTTCTCGATGCGGCGGACGCGGGATGAAAACTTCCACATTTTCGAGATGGACGCCGACGGTTCGGGGCTGAAACAACTGACGTTCCGGACGGACGCGGCGGACATGGATCCGGCCTACCTGCCGGATGGCCGGATCGTCTTTTCTTCGACGCGCGACCCGAAGTACTGCGGCTGCAACCGCTACCTGCAGGCCAACCTGTTCGCGATGAATGCCGACGGGACGAACATCCGCCAGCTCGGGCACAACACGCTCTACGAGTCGCGCCCGTCGGTGCTCCCGGACGGACGGGCGGATCATTTACGACCGCTGGGAATATGTGGATCGGCATTTCGGTCCGTCGTTCGGGCTGTGGACAATGATGCCGGACGGGCGAACCCCCACCCTCTACTACGGCAACAACGCTTGGTCGCCGGGCGCCATTTTCGACGCGCGTGCGCTGCCCAAGGCGGACGGCGGCTTCTATGCCGACCGGGTGGTGTGTACGTTCGGGGCATGCCACAACCGGCCGTGGGGCGCGATTGTGATCCTCGACCGGCGGCTGGGGCTCGACGGGATAAAGCCGCTGCTGCACACGTGGCCGAAGGACCTCTCGCCCTATCTGGTTTTCGCGGTCGATTACGGGGACGGGCGCGCGCTGCAGCATCCCATGGAAAGGTACATCGACGCCTTCGGCCAGCAGTGGAACCCCGGCAGCGGGGTGCCGCTCAAGTACGAGGACCCGTATCCGCTGGACGAAACCCACATCCTCTGCGCGCGCATGATCAGTCCGGAAAGCGAGCGAACCGGCATTTTCCTGCTGAACGCGGAGAGCGGCGGCGAGACACTCCTGCACACCGACGGGCCCGGTTGCTTCGATCCGATGCCGCTGATGCCGCGGTGGCGTCCCCCCGTGCTTCCCGAAGCGGTGGACCTTTCACGGAAAACGGGTACGTTCTATGTGACCGACGTATATAAAGGCACGGGCATGGAGCGTGTGCCGCGCGGGTCGATCAAAACGCTGCGGATCGTCGAGGCACCGGCCAAACGCTTCTGGACCAGTCCGGTGTGGGAGTCGGCGTGGCTGTCGGACACGACTCATTTTCCGGCGGTGAACTATAACTGCACGAGCGTCAAGCGCATCTTGGGGGAGGTGCCGGTCGAGGCGGACGGGTCGGCGTCCTTCGAGATGCCCGCGGAGCGGTTCGTGTTCTTCCAGGCGCTCGACGCGGACGGCCTGATGGTACAGTCCAGGCGCAGCGGCACGTCGCTGCAGCCGGGCGAACACGCGGGATGCACGGGATGCCACGAAAGCCGCTACGATTCGCAGCCGCCCCTGACCGGCGTATTGCCGCTCGCCCTGCGGCGGGCGCCCAGTCAACTCAAGCCGTGGCACGGTCCGGAGCGGAACTTCAACTACCTGACCGAAGTGCAGCCCGTGTTCGACGCGCACTGCGTGAAGTGCCACGACTACGGCAAAGAAGGCGCGAAGGCGCTCAATCTCTGCGGCGACCTGGGCATGGTGTTCAACGTGTCCTATGTGGAGATCAGAAAACACTCGCCGCTGCGCTGGTATCCCGACAGGCCCGGCCAGAAAAAAGAGCTGGTCAAACCGGTGGACGACGGGCCGCCCGAGGTCCTGCCGCCGTACGCGTGGGGTGCCTGCCGCAGCCGGCTGGTGGACGTGATCCGCGGCGGACACCACGGCGTCAGGCTGCCGCAGGAGGCGATGGACCGGATCGTCGCCTGGATCGATCTCAACACGTCCTATTACGGGTCCTACGCCTCCAATTTTCCGGATAACCCGTACGGACGCTGCCCGCTGACTTTCGCCCAGACGGACCGTCTGTCCGAGATCACGGGCGCGGGGCCGTCCGTACAATCCTCGGGCGGGCCGCTGAAAGTGGGCACCGCCGCGGCGACGGGGATCGATTTTACGCGTCCCGAGTTCAGCCCCTGCCTGTCGGGATTCAAAGACACGAACGACGTCAAGTTTGTCGAGGCGCTGGCGCTGATTCGTGAAGGCCGGCGCGTGCTTTATGAGACGACGCGAGCCGATATGACGAACTTTGTTTTGCGCAATCCGGTCGACCTCGCCCGCGAAAAACGCGAAAAACGCGTGTGCGCTATGGCGGAACAAACAAAAAATGAGATCACAGAAGGGCAACGGGTAAAGGACCGATAGTTCTGTCGTTGATGGGGCCGACGTTTTGTGCAACACGCATAGACGGATACACGTAGTCCAATGGCTGAGTACCCGCTGAACCGTGAACCTGGCTGACCTTTTTTAAACACTAACCTCGCCCTCCTGATACCAACCGATTTCCGTGAAAATGTCCCTTAACGTGTCCGGCATAATATTTTATTCTTAATACATTTTTTACTTGTAGAAAGCTTATTGAGAGGGGCTGAAATGTCGGACGAACGGAAAAAAAGGGCAAACCACGTATGACGCGCCGGCGGCACGCATGGTTGTGCGGCTGATCGAGGCGCTTTGCGCCAGCGAAGATCCGCTGGGCGCGTGACGGACCTGGTTCAGCGGCTGGGGGCGAGCGCGAACATGGTGTTCCGTCTGCTGCAGACGCTGGAGCAGGATCGGTGGATCACGCGCGTGACCGACGGCCCGCAGGATTTCGACGGCGCTGGGGTATTCGGAATAACGGGTACGATGCTTTCGCTCAAATAAACGTGGAGGACGTCATGCCTTTGTCGCACACAACGGGATTCGTGTTCTGCCTGATGGCTCTGGTCGCTTTCGGCGCGCAGACGCCGTCGGGATGGGGTGTCGCGCCGACAGCGGAGCAACAAGCGGAATCGCTGCGTGCGGCCATCGCCGATCTGACCGCGGATTTCGGCCCGCGGTATCCCGACGGCGGAACGTATCTGAAAGAACTTGACACGCTGAAGCCCCGGCTGTCCGAAGGCGATTCGGACAGCCGGGCGGCGGCCGCGAAGGCATTTGAAGCGCTGCAACGCAAGGCGCTGATCGCCAATCCGCTCGTCGGCGGAACGCCGATTCTGTTCGTCGGGCGGCATCAGTATGCGCCCGACCACCACAACACGGGCACGGACTTCCAACCGGGCCCTTATATTTATTTGCTCGGGCATCATCGGCCGGGCGCGGCGCTGAAGGTGATCGACGTCGCCCGCAACGGAGAGTCTCGGACGTTGGCGGAAACGAAAGAGGGTTGCATCCGCGACCCGGACGTCAGCTTCGACGGGAGCCGGATCGTGTTCGCGATGCGCCGCGATGCGAACGAGGCGTTTCAGATCTACGAAATCAGGGCCGACGGTAGCGGCCTGAAGCGACTGACGCAGAGCACGCCGGTCAAAGCGGGACATCACGATGTGAAGCTGACGGAAGAAGACCTGGCCCGTATCATCACGTGGATCGACATCAACGCGCCCTATTACGGGTCCTACCACACCGCCTATGGAGACAATCTGTTCGGGCGGGTACCGCTCACGTTCCAGCAGCTCGACGAACTGTCGGCGCTGACGGATTTACCCTATCGCCGGGACGCGAAGACCGGACGCGGCGTGATCAGAGAGGACCGTTTGCATCACGATCCGGCGATTCGGAACACGGAGCTGACCGGTTCGCAGGTCGACTTCACGCGGCCTGAGAACAGCGTCTGCCTGACGCGTCTCGATCCCGGCGATCCGCGCTATGCAAGGGCGCTCGCGATCATCCGCGAAGGCCAGGCCAATCTGCGTCGGCAGCCGCGCGAGGACATGATCGGTCCGGAACCAGAGCCGGTTCTGGCATCGGACGTGTTTCACTCCCAACACAATCTGCGGCAGCAGGCGTGCGAATCGAAATCCCGGATGGAAGCGCGAAAGAACGGGCGATCGGGCGACTGAGCGGACATGCCGATACGTATGCGCGTTATCATCGCCGCATGGACGGTCAGACGTATGGTACGAGTCCTGTTTGTGATTTGTCCTTACGGTGAGAGAGGAACAATGCTGAGTCCGGTGTTGTCGCAACACGCAAACGCCAACGCCTGCGCGACGGCCGAGGTGGCCATGCGTGCATTGGCCTCGATCGTGTTTGAGCCGCAGTGCGGCGAGAATATCATCGACGGTAGCTTTCGCAGGTCTTTATCAGGAACGACAGGCATATACGGTTCGTGGGTGAACACATCGGCAGCCGCTCCTGCAAGGTGATCGTCATTGAGCGCATCGTACAGCGCAGTCTCATCAACGATGCCGCCTCGGCTTGCGTTTACAAGAACGCTGCCCGGTTTCATCCGGGCCAGTTGCTTGGCTCCGATCAGGTTGCGCGTTTCCGGCGTTAGCGGAAGGTGAAGACTCACGATGTCCGCCTGCGGCAACAGGGGTTCCAGATTCTGCGCATAGGTCTCGATGCCGTATGTTTCCCGCAATGCGAGACGCGTGTACCCGCTCGCGGTGACCCATGCCTCTTCAGAACGCCGTGAGCTCGTAAGAATCCGTACGCCAAAACCCTGATGCAGCATGCGGGCGACCTTGAGGCCAATTTTACCGCCGCCAATAATCAACGCCGTTTTGCCGTACAACTCGCGTCCCCGCAATGGCGCGAACCCGCCGCTGCGGACCGTATCGTCGAGGCGCAGTGTGTGGCGCATCAGCGCGCCGATCTGAAAGACCGTCAACTCGGCGACGCTGGTGTGAATGTCGATCGGCGTGTTGACCAGCAGAATGTTTTTCTCCTTGGCCATGGATTTACGGATACTGTCGGTTCCAAGTCCGAAGCGGATGATAAGCGCTCCCTGTCGCGTTGCATTCTTGGCGAGCGCCTCATAAAGCATGTCGCGGTAGGGAACGACACCGAGTACGACGATGTGGCATCCCGTAGCGCGGATTTTGTCGGCTAGGCCCGCTTCGTCTGCGGGCGCGGGCTGGCAGTCGAGTCCGGACG
>CAZTDL010000154.1:0-8743 GCA_964612775.1 uncultured Lentisphaeraceae bacterium | reverse complement strand
GATGACCAAGAATGGACTTCGCGCACCTCGCCGATGATTCCCGCCCCGATCCATTCGGTGATGCGGCAGGCGGTCTCGCTCGTGTTGGACCTCGCCGTCACTTGCGTGGCGACGCCCGCTTTGCGGGATGCTTCCCCGACCACGCGGCATTCCTCGATGGTGCGTGTGAGGGGTTTGACGCAACAGACGTGTTTTTTTGCTTTGAGCGCCGCCAACGTGATGATTGCGTGAGTGTGGTCCGGTGTGCCACAGTAAACGGCGTCAGCCTTATCGCCCTCTGACGCGATCAGCTCCCGGAAATCCCGATAACGGCGAGCTTGCGGAAACGCATCGTATGTTTTTTGGGCGAATTGATCGTCGATATCACACAACGCGACAATTTCGAAACCGGCCTCTCTGGCCTGCTTCAATTGGGGATGGCCGATGCCTCCGATGCCGATTCCCGCCAGCGTGATCTTTTCGCTCGGGGCCGTGTATCCTTGTCCCCCTAGAACATGGCGGGGCACGATCATGGGGCCGAAGGCGCTGAACGCAGAATATGCGATCCCCGATTTCAGAAAACATCTTCTGTTTATCATTGTCGTCATCCCTTTCCGTTTGCCCTATAGTCGTGTGTCCCAAAGTATGAAGGCGGTTCGCGGTTTCGACAAGACACGAACGCGCAAAAAGGTTATCATAAACGCGAAATGAAGGTTTCTCGCCACAGGCCTGTCCGACAGGCCGCGCGTGTGCCGCGCGTGTTGCTCCAATTCCCGACAGCCAACCTCGTGCATCGCCGGATGCTCAACGGCATTCTCCGGTACGCGCAGCAACGCGGACCTTGGGAGTTCCATGTGATTACGGATATGCCTGGCGAACAGGGCCTTCGCCGTACGCAAGAGTGGGGGTGCAGCGGCATCGTTGCGTATCTCAGGACACCGGCCGATGCGGACACCGCGCTCGCCGTCCGGCTTCCCACCGTCGTATGTGTTCCCGATAGACGATTTCTTGTTCCGGAAAACCCGATCTCTCGCTTTACGGCGGTCTTGCTCGATCATAAGGCGATCGGTTCGCTCGCGGCCGACTATTTTCTTGGTCTTCGCTTTACCCGCTTTGCCTTTGTCGGACATGTGCAAGAAGCGGTGCCGTGGTCGATAAATCGCAAGTGCGGTTTCGTTCAGCGACTGAAAAAAAGCGGCTGCGGCTGTTTTTGCTATCCTCGGACCTCGCAGCGCGAACGCGACGATTTCGGCGTGGAGCAAAAGCGGCTGCGTGGCTGGCTGTTGCGGTTGCCCAAACCGATCGCGCTGTTGGCGGCCGGTGATCGCCGCGCCACGCAGGTTCTGGACACCTGCTTGGACGCGGGCCTCTCCGTGCCCCATGAAATCGCCGTGCTCGGCGTCGACAACGACGAGGTGGTTTGCGAAACAGCCAGCCCGCCGTTGACCAGTATCGACATCGGCGAAGAGAATGCCGGTTTTGAAGCGGCACGTCTGCTGGATGTTCTGATGCGTTCGAGAAAAAGCCGTCCGCCTTCCATCGTGCTTCATGGCCCGCGTCAGGTTGTGCCCCGGCGTTCAACGGAGACCGATCATATCGCAGACCCGTTGATCGCCAAGGCCGTGACGTATATTCAAACAAACCTTTGCTCCTCCGCCAACGTCTCGGATGTGGCCCGTCATCTGAACATCTCTCGCCGTCTGCTGGAAATGCGGGCAAAACAGGCCCTCGGAGGAACTGTCCGCGATGAAATTCTCCGCGTTCGGTTGCAGCACGCTCAGGCGCTGTTGCGAAATACGGCGATGACCATGGGTGAAATAGGCGCCGCCTGCGGTTTCTCTGGCACCAGCCATTTCGGGCTCCGTTTCCGTGAAGTGTTCGGTACTACGCCTACCGTTTTTCGCGCTCAGTTCCGAGGAAAGGGCGTTTCGTTGGAAAACGGCAAAGATTCTGGGAGCCTCGTGATATGAAGATGCCGGACAAACGTGCGACCGGCGCGATCCGATTCATTTCTCGGCCTCCGCGCGTATTGCTCGTTTTTCCCACGGCCAATCTGATTCACCGGCAAATTCTCAACGGCATTCTTCACTATGCTCATCGGCATGGCCCTTGGGAATTTCATATGATGACGGAACTGATCGGCGAGCAGGGGCTCCGTCGTACGCGGGAATGGGGCTGTACAGGCGTGATCGCTTTAGTCGAATCCAAAGCCCGCGCCATGTCTGTGCTGTCCGCTGGCGTGCCTATCGTTTTCTTTAATCCCCCGCAGCATCTTTTGGGCCCTCACAGTGCGCTCGCGCACTGTTGCCGTGCCGTCCGGGATCAACCCTCGCTCGGACGCACCGGTGCCCTTTACTTTCTCGACCGTCATTACACGCGGTTCGCATTCGTTGGCGATGTGACCGATGCGGCCTGGTCGCTCGAGCGTGAAAAGGGCTTCGCCGAGTGTGTGGCCGAGAGGGGTTTTTCCTGTATTCGCTATCCTGCGGCGTCCAAACTTGAATGCGACGATTTTGGGCTGGAGCAGAAACGGCTGCGGGCTTGGCTCCGTGATCTGCCCAAGCCTGTGGCGCTGATGGCAGCTTGGGATCGGCGGGCGCGGCAAATTTTGGATACCTGTATGGATGCGGGTCTCTCTGTGCCTCAGGAGATCGCTGTTCTCGGCGTAGACAACGACGAGATCTCCTGTGCGAGACGACGACGCCCTCGCTGTCCAGCGTCGCTATGGACGGCGAAAATAACGGCTATGAGATTGCCAAACTGCTCGACGCGCAAATGCGCGTCGGTAAGTTTCGCAAGCCTTGTGTCCTTTCGTTCGGTCCGACCCATGTCGTCACGCGGCGGTCGACCGATACGACCTGCATCGCCGATCCGGCCATGGCACGCGCGTTGGATTTCATTCAAGCGAACATTGCCGTCCCTGTGACGGTCGGGGACGTGACTCGGCATTTGAACGTCTCGCGCCGTCTGTTGGAACTGAAAGCTCGGCACTCGTTTGGGCGGACACTCCGCGACGAGATTCAGCGCATTCGGTTCGACCGTGTGCGTTCTTTGCTGCGCAACACGGAAATGACAGTGGGCGAGATTGCCGCCGCTTGCGGGTTTTGCGATCCGAGCCACCTCGGTCTGCGGTTCCGCCAAATGTTTCATATGACGCCTGCTGATTTCCGTAAAAGCTTCTGTCTTCAGGAAGACGGATTCAGGTCTGCCCGATCGTGATGTCGTGCGGGCACGGGCGAATCACATCTCCCGCAGTGACACCCCCTTGTCCTTCGTTGTCCTCTCCCGCATCGGGGTGGCGGGATACGGCCGCGTTATTTTACGCCCGGCGCAGATGACGGCCGGCCCCGCACTGGATGAAAGTCGCAGCGCGGCATGTTTGCCGTGCCGGAAGTTGAGCTGCGGACGCATTTGATTTGTTGTTATGCGGAGAGCAAAGATCTCTCCGGTCCTGGGTGAAAGGATCGTCTGACGAGGCCGCGATTAATAAGGGCCGGAATCGCTTGATACCGTCAGAAGGCGTGTTCTATTTAACGCGACGATTGCCGCTTAGGTCGGAATCGTTTTGAGCACGCTGTCCAGCACTTGGCGGCAATAGGCACAGGAATCACAGTCGCCAGCGCAATGGGAGACGCGTTCGGCCCAGTCGGGAGGGAAAGCCGTATTGTCGATGATGCGAGGGGCGAAGGCGGGAGAAAAACCGGGTTCCATCAAATCCGGCAAGTTGCCGCCGAAGTGGCCGTCGGCGTAAGCGCTCACGACCATGCGCGGGGCCGCGTGCTGACGGGTCGCGAGCTTTACCGTGTCAACGAGGCCGCTGTAACGTTCGATATCCTCCGGTCTAATCCATGTCGACCGCAAAAACGCCACGAAGTTTTCGGGATCCTTATAAAGATTCCAACAGACATGCGGATTCCAATCGGGCAGGTTGGCCAGCGTTTCCGCACCCGCGCTGTGGGCAATCAGGTTGTCGTGAAACGTCTGCCCCGGACAGAACCGGAGACAGCCGCTGTTCGCCAACAGGCAGAGTTTCTTGCCGTGCCGGTCGCACCAGACGCGGACTTTCTTGACGTATTCGATGTCGCGCTGAAGATCGCGCTGGATGTAAAAACTGTCGAACAGGTCCGCGACATAGCCCATCGCCTGAACCGTGCCGATCCGCATGTTGACCGAGGCCCGGACTTCGATGCCGGGAAAGCGTTTCTTGACCGTGTGCGCGACCATCGGAGAGGCGGTCGTCACAATGTCGGGACCACAGCCCCGCGCGCCGAGATGATCGATCACCGACACGATCTCATTTTGCAGAGCGACGCTGACGGCGCGGTCGCCGTAGCAGGTCGCGTTGAGCAATAAGTCCAGCTTCACGCCCAAGCCGCGAAACGTCCTCAGCTCGTCTTCCAGAACGCGCCGGATGTCCTCGGGCGAATCTTCCTGCCCGTATCCCAACGGCGGGCGTCCGGAGGGCTGCCCCACCCATGCGAAGTACACCTCGCCGACGCAGTCGCGGTAGTCGGCCACGATCGCCGAAAACGGCTCGCCGTCTTCAATGTGTTGATATCCCAGGGCGAATTTCATACGTGCATATGCGAGGTTTTCCGCCGCGCGTTTACTCTTTGGTGGCGGGCCAATCAATTTGGATCAGCGCATACTCCCGAAACATCGGGAGCTCAAACGTGCCGATATCCGCGCCGGAGACGCGTGCGGCGACGGGCTCCGGAAGACGGTCTTCCAACGGAGCGGAAAACATGCATCCGGCACGGGTGTTTTGCTTCTCCTTGAGTATAATCCGCACCCCTTGCGCGACGGGTTCCTTGGCATAGTTCACCAGATGGACATGGAATGCATGTGCGCTACGCTTGACTTCCGCAAAGACGGTCGGCGGGGCCTGAATACTGATCTCGGGGCTCCAGGCTTTGGCGAGATCCGCCAGCAGACGTCGGCCGCCATCGGACGGCGCACCCACCTGAATGGTCCACCAGACTCCCTTGATCGGGGCCGCATCGACGTCGCCCCGGCATATGGCGCTGTCACAGCCGGTTAGCCCCCTGACGAGCGGATTGTCGCGCCGCTGTCGATACGCGTCGTCGTAGGCGCCCGATTCACCGGTAACGATCACCCGTCCGCCTCGTTTGGCGAACTGTACCAGCGTATCCGCCTCGGTCTCCGCGAGGCAGCGCTGATCGCACACCAGCACCGTCTCGCAATCGTCGGGAATCGTCAGCGGTTTGTCTGCTGCCGTGGGGAGCAGGGCGTAAGGAAGATGATTCCGCAACAGAATTTCTTCCGCAGAAAGAATGGCACGGTAGGCCTTTTCGGAGAACTGCATCGATTCGCGCGAACAGAGAATGCGCAGTGGCGCATAACTCGGTGCCGCGAAACTCTTATGGTTTGAACGTATGGTTTGATTGAACCGTTGAAGCAGAGGACGTCGGAAGGCCACGAGTTGCCGCGGTACCCCGTGCCTGTCCGGTTTGATGACCGTACGGTCGGTGGGAATGCCGCCGAACACGGCATCTTCCATCAGCGGAAGAAAATATTGGGCTTCGGCCTCGGGTGACATGCCGCCGTCATTGTCACATAGGGCCAAGATCGGCGTGTGGAGAGCCTGTGACAGTTTCAACTCTCGGATGCGGTTGATGATACAGCCGTCGGCGACTTTGGGCGCATTTCCGGACTGGGAAACGAAGAGATCGAAACAGTTGGCGAGGTCGGGCACGTTAAGCGCGACTTTAGCCGCCATATTCGCACGGCGGATATTCGCGATGTTTGCGCTGACAACGGCGTCAGGTTTACAGCTTTTGGCGTGGAGATACAGACGATGGTAAAGGGCCGTCAGACGCTCGCACCGGAACAGGACCCACTGCTGATAGAGCGGACTTGGATTTCGCCGAATTCCGGCCGCCGCGGCGGCGGGGGCACCACATGCGCCACTGTGGGAAGGCCGAAGCGTTGTTCGGGATTCGGTTCCGTTGCCAAGTAGTCGCGGAACAGCTTGGCGCAGCGGGGACAGTAGCAGATCTGCGAGTCGGCATTGTCGAACATAATGCCATCGAAATTGCCCTCTGTGAGAGCAATGCCGATCATTCTTTTTAAGTAGGGTTCGAAGTCCGGCGCGTTGATACAAGGCAGCCAGCGGTAATAGGCGCCGTAGTAGGTGCGCTTTTTGCCGTTCTCATCGATGGCCGCCCAATCGGCGAGATCGGGGATCTCGTCCAGCATCGTTTCATAATAGAGCGTGGAAAATTGAACATAGGCTAATGCGCGGATATTGTGCTTATGGCAGTTTTCGACGAACCGCTTCACGTTGGGAAAGTCGCGTGATTCGAATTTCCATCCCATGCCTTTGTAGAATCGGCAATGAAGCATGTTTAATCCGAGATCCTGCATCAGTTGAGTGCTGGCCTCACTGTCGAACCAATGGTGCCAGTCTTCAAGCCATAAGGCGTTGCCGTCGATGCCGCCGGTCGAGTGTCCTCCGATGCGATGATACATGGAGACCGGCTCGTGGTTCCCGAACGTCCAGCGGCACTTCAGCGGATCAAGGGCGTTTTTGGCCAATTCCGCGTCGGCCGCTCTGGCCACAGAAATCACCCCAAGAATCAAACATCCGAAAAAACGCACTGGTTCATAGACGTTACCCTTCTGCACGTGCACCTTAAAATATAACGTTCGTAATGCTGAAAGCGCAACGCTTAATCCCCTCGTCCCTTTACGTCCGCGTGACGCGTTCGGATCGGCTCAGTCGATCAGCGGATTAATAGCGTCCTTTTTCTTGCCTTCGGTTCCATAATTGTCGCGCTTATTATACGTGATGTACTCTTCGGAGTCCTCGATCATCCCATGCTGTCCGTAGTGTTCAATCACCTCTTGAGTAAGCTCATATGGCTTGGAACGGTCGATCTGCCATTGCCCGCCGCTGCGAAATTTGTTTTTGAACAGGTTCTTGATCTTTCGGCGCTCTTCGAGGTGGATCATGCAGGCGCGCACGCACCCGCAGGCTCCTTCGATGGCGCGTCCGTAACCGTACATCCTGGGGTACTCGCCTTCAAACGGGTTCAGCTCCTTGTCCGTCCCGCCTTGGAGTCCTTTTTCGCAGGCCAGCGGGTCGAGCTTATTCCATTCGAGCTCATGTCCCGCGACGACGGTTTTGACCGATTCATTCGGATGAATGGCATGGCCGTGGCAGTTCTTCACGCATAATTTGCATCGGTCGCAAATCTTGCCTTCGTAAATCGGATCGGGTTCGAGTTCGGCGTCGGTCAACAGAAGCGCAAAGCGTTGGCGCGGACCGAATTCTGGCGTCAGAAAAACTTTGCTCCAGCCGATCTCGCCCAAACCGGCCATGTAGGCGGCTAAACGAAAATGCACCAGAACATCCGGATAAGGCTTGCCGTCCGCCGCAGGGCGACTCCAGCCCTTGCGGAATTTTCCGGTGACAGGGTTGATGGCTTCGCCGCCGTTGGCATTGAGCATCGGGATGGTCTCGTAGCCCTCATCTTCAAGCAATCGAGTGAGGTTCCATAACACCATGGGACCGTACACCTGATTGAGCGCGGCGTAGCCCATCGAGGGGTAGGTGCTGAACAGGGTTCCCTCTTCGATGCCGCGCAGCGTTCCTCTCGCGATTCGGAAACCGAGCACGATCATCGATTTCGCGCCGGGAAAAATGTAGCGCGCATCCATCTGCTTGGGGGCTCCCTCGAAACGGCTCATCGGCGCAATGCCGACCAAGTCGGCTCCCAGCCTTTTCGCGTGTTCCTTAACTTCTTTCGCATTCATCTCTGTTTTCTCCTCGTGCTGAATCACTGATTTAAACTGCAAATCCGTTGCGTTTGGGACGGCTCAACTGTCCGTCGACACCTGTCGCGGATGGGGTGTCTCTGCCGTTATAATTCTTTTTGACCAATCTCTTTTTGAACATACAAACGTGCGAGAACCTTGAACAGGAAGACGGTCGCCAGGAGTGCGACGGCCGTCATGCATGACGCCTGAAACACATAGGAATAGAACCAAGATCCGATCGCGAACATCGTGGCGTAAACGGCTAGGCAGGAAAGCACCATACACAAGAGACCGGAGGGCACCTCCCATTTCTCCCCGGCTCCGTCGAGTGGCGTTCCCAACGCCTCCGCCCGTTTCTCGACGGCCTTCCATCCCGGTCCTCCCGCCCGGATGAGCCGACAGAAACGAAACAGGGTTTCATCATTCGTCGGATTTGTCAGCAATGTCGCGGCTACCCAAGACACGGTTGTGATGACAATGCCGATGATCAGCTTCTGCCACTGCGCAAGCACGGGACCATCCAGATGCGGATAGACGAGCTGGAAAAAAACGGCGACCAGAAAAGACATGGCCATGGCGGTGATTTCGCTGAAGGCGTTGATTCGCCACCAGAACCAGCGCATCAGGAACAGAAGTCCCGTCCCCGCGCCGATTTGCAGGACCAAGTCGAATGCCGTTTTTGCGCTTTCAAGGAAAGGGGCCAGCACGCAGGACATGACCATGAGCGTAACCGTGGATATCCGTCCCGTGCGGACCATCTGCTTTTCCGAGGCATGAGGGTTGACAAAGCGCTTGTAGAAATCGTTGACGACATATGACGCCCCCCAATTCAGGTGTGACGCGAGCGTCGACAGAAGCGCGCCGAATAATGAGGCCACCACGATACCCAGCAAGCCGGAAGGCACAAAGGTAAGCATCGCGGGATAGGCTAGTACACTGTAAAACATAAATTGTCGCATAACGGCCAAACTGCTATACTCCC
>CAZTDL010000153.1:0-8793 GCA_964612775.1 uncultured Lentisphaeraceae bacterium | reverse complement strand
GTCTGGACCGCGACACCACCGGATGCTTACTTTGCGCAAAGACGGCGGTTGCGTTCGATGCCGCGGTGTCGGTCTTTAAGACGCGGCATGTCTCCAAGATTTATCAGGTTATCGTGTTCGGCAGATACGACAGGTCGGCTTCCACCGTTGACCAGGATTTGGACGGCGAACGCGCCGTCAGTCATATCCAGCGCGAGATGGTCGCGAAGGACGCCAGTTTCCTCAAGGTTAAAATTGAGACGGGACGCACGCATCAGATCCGCCGTCATTTGGCCGCCATTCGTCATCCTGTGCTGGGGGACCGCGAGCACGGTCTGAAGTTCGCGCGCGATCCGCGTCTGTTAACCATTCCGCGCCAGATGCTGCATGCTTCGGGTTTGGAAATGCCGCATCCGATGTTGTCGGGTAAAACGCTGAAAGCCCACAGCCCTTTGCCTGCTGATTTTCGCCGTTGCCTTAAGCTTTTCGATATGGGTAAATAGAGGTTCGGTGCTGGCTCGATACCTATGCTCAGCATCCGTACAGTTTGGGTCACGCGTCGGGCGGGTCAAACACCCGCTTTTGACGTGTATCCGCCGCCTAACGCTTCCGGCCTTGAACGGCCGGAAGAGATTTTGTACCTGACCAATGAACCGTTGGCCTTCGACGGTCTTTTCGCAGAGGGGCCGTCTTGCGTGGCGGATGTGTTTTCTGTGTACACGCTTGCGTTTCCCCTTGTCCCGATTGAGCGGCTGGAACAGCTCTTTAAAGGGGAATCGCCTTCCGCAGAAGGGCTCTGGCACGTATGGAAGAGAATGGAGGCGCAACTCGCGGCGCTGCCACTTTGGACGTTAGAAACCATTGAACTGGTGTTTCGCGATCTTGAGGAACGCCCGCTGGCGCGCCTCGTGGGTCATTTTGCGGCAAAGGCGCGTGATTCGGGGGTAAACTGCGGCAACTGGACTGACTCGTTTAAGCCGGACGCGCGCTGGGGAGAAAAACGCGCACTGCCGGCACATGCCGACTGTACGCCACTCGATGCGGAACGAATCGCCGGCCATCTGTTGCCGGGCGGAACTTTCGCACGGCTCATGCCCGGCTATGAGTCGCGTTCAGGACAAGTCGATATGACGCGTGCCGTGACGCGTGCCTTCAACGAGGGCCGGCATCTGATGGTCGAGGCGGGAACCGGCGTTGGAAAAAGCTTGGCCTATCTTATCCCCGCCGCGGCATGGGCGCGCCTCAACGATGTCCCTGTGGTCATCAGTACCAACACACGCAATCTTCAGTCCCAACTTGTTGAAAAAGATCTGCCGCTTGTGCGCGAGGCGATTCGGAACGATTTCGGTGACGGCGATTCGGGGCTTTTGCGCGTTGCCTTGCTGAAGGGACGGTCCAATTATCTCTGTTTGCGACGTTTGGCGATTTTGCTCGAACACAGCCAATATGAGCTGGAGCGTCCCGAGTTGCGTCATTTCGCCGAAACCGTTTCGTGGTCGGTGCAGACTCCTGACGGCGATCTCGATTCTTTCGCGGGATCGGGGCATGCCGACCCGGCTTTTCTGTCTAAACTTTCCTCGACGGGCGAGGAGTGTCCCGGACGTTCTTGCCGTTACTGCCGACGGTGTTTTCTGCAGAAGGCGCGGTCGAGAGCGGCCGTCGCGCATGTTGTTATCGCAAATCACGCGCTCGTTTTCTCGGAGTCGCAGATGCCGGGGACGGCCCTGCCGCCTTATTCGCAAATCGTGTTCGATGAGGCGCATAATCTTGAGGAAGCGGCTACGCGGCATTTGTCGACCGAAGTGACGATGACCCGCCTCAATCAGATGTTGCGACGCTTGAGCCGAGGAAAAGGGCGTCGGTCAGGCGGCGTGTTGGAGGTGTTGCGCAGTCATTTGGATAAAGGCGCGGTGACTGCCGATGCGGAAACGGCGCACGCGCTGCGTCGACAGATCCGCGTGATCAAGAACTCGTTGGAAGAGGTTCACGGGGCGGCTCATCGCCTGTTTGAGACTCTCGACGGCTTGGTGTCGAAAAACCGTGAGGCAACGCGTTACCGCTGTGTCCCTTGCGCAGGCGATGTTCTGCCCGAAGAAGGCGGAGGAGTCTTGGCGGTACGTGAAGTGTGCCATGGCGGCACCTTCGAATCGTGCGCGCCGGAATGGGATGAGCGCACGCTGGAGGATAATAAAGTCGCATTGAAGAAAGCCGTCGCCGAGGCGGCTGGACAGTTGCTCTTGCTGGCGGACGCCCTGCGGAGAGCCTCGGAGGGTGAGTTGGCCTTGTATGGCGATCAGGCGGCGAATGTGGAGGGCGCGGCGGCGTCGCTGCGCATATTCGCGATGGATGTGGATTTCGTGTTGGCGGGCACGGATGCGGATCATGTTTTCTGGGCCGAACCGGTCGCTCGCAGTTCGGGCACAGCCAACCTGTTTGCCGCGCCATTGCGAATCGGGCCCCAACTCGCAGAACTTCTTTATCGTCAGAAGGCCTCCGTCGTTTTTTGCTCGGCAACCCTGCGGGTGGGCGGCACCTTCACGTATATCGGCAAACGGCTGGGCATCGATTTGATTGAGCCGGAACGCATCTTCACCTCCGTGGCGGACAGCCCGTTCAATTATTTGACGCAGTGTGCGGCCTTGGCGCCGACGTTTCTTCCCGAGCCCGCCGGCTCAAGCGGCGGAGGCTATGCCGAACAGCTCAGCGGCTTGATGCTGGACGTGTTTACGCGTACGCGGGGAAGGGCGATGGGGTTGTTTACCAGCTATTAGATGATGTACCAGGTGGCGCATCTGCTTGAAGAGCCTTTGCGTGTTGCCGGCATCCGTCTGCTGGTGCATGGAAAAAATGGCACGCGCGACCAAATCACGCGCATTTTCCGTTCTGGCGGAGCCTGCGTTCTGCTGGGGACACATTCGTTTTGGGAAGGTGTCGATGTCGCGGGAGAAGCGCTGAGTTGCGTCGTCATGGCACGGCTTCCTTTCGCTGCCGTGGGCGACCCTATCATCGAGGCGCGCAGCGAACAGATCGAGCAGGCCGGGGGAAGTTCTTTTCGCGAATTCGCGTTGCCGCAGGCTGTCATTCGCTTCAGACAAGGTTTTGGGCGGCTTATCCGCACACGTTCAGATAAGGGCGTGGTGATCGTGGCGGATCCTCGGGTGTTCACAAAAAACTATGGCGCCACTTTCCGAAAGAGCCTGCCGTGTCCGTTGCATAACGTGACAAGCCTGGACGACCTGCTGAAACGTTTGGCCATGCTTTTCGCGTAGCGCATCCTGCGCTATTAAAAAAGGATGGCCAGAGAGCGTTCGTTGAGTATCGTCGTGAGCGTGGCAATATCCGAAACCAGGTTCGACGATTCGTTCGAAAGGATTCCCGTCACGATCTTCGCGGATTCCCACGTCTCGATATCACGCAGATGGGGGATTGAAGCGAGATGAGGCGTTGCGGACACCGGAACCGGCCGCAGTGTCTTAAACAGAACGAAAACGCTGCCCGCCAGCACCAGACACGCCGCAACACGCAACACCGCAGCTGTAAGGGCGTGATGAAAACCGGGGGCGCGTTCTATCGGTTTTCCGGCTAAACCGTCGCAGACCCGTGCGACACGTTCTTTATCCGCACGGCTTAAAGGCGGTGCGGCTCGCTTTAATGCGACCTCCAGCGCTTTTTCTGTTAAGTTATCATGCTTCATTTGTCACCTTATATGAGGGTGTGAGCGCAGCCGTCCTTTTTCAAGAACAGTGCCAATGCGGCACGTGCGCGATGCAGGAGCACGCGCACATGAACCGACGTGCGGTGCGTTATCATTGCGATCTCAGCCGGCTCCAGGTCCTCGCCGTACCGCAACCAGAGCAGCTCGTAATCGCTTGCCGATAGGCATGCGTGGGCGAATTCCCACAGATCGGACTCCGCACCCGCGCCGGGCGACCGTTGTCGCGCAGGAATATTGTCGGCCTCCTCCAGCGCAACCGTCGGCTTACAGGCCCGATGCCAGTTCAACATCACGCGCCGGGCTATGGTTAAGGCCCATGGGAGAAACGGACGTTGCGGATCATATGATTCGACCGCCCTGTAGAGGCGAAGGCACGTCTCTTGAAAAAGATCCTCGCGGTCGGATTCCGGGACCCCCAGCTGTGAAAAAAACCGGATCAATCTGGGGTCCAAGGCTTCGACCACAATCCGAAAAGCCTGAACGTCGCCGTTCGCAACGGCTTTCATTGCTTGCCGTTGGGGTAAATCACTCTCTGTATTACTGGCCAAGGCGATTGCCATCAGGTTTTCAATTGTTTGCGGGGGTGTCCGGCGGCGGCGAAACGGTATCCGTTTTGTGAGCCCGCTTGGCCGCTTTTTTCATCTCGTGAGCCCGCATGGCGTCTTCGATCAGCTTTTGCGGAAGTGTCAGCGCAACATTCACCGTTCGCGCTTGGCAGGTGATCTTCGCCTGCGATGCCAGGGCTGCGGCCTCTGGAGACTCCGCCGCACGCAGCAGGATGATCGCCTGAATGCCCGACAGCGCCTGTTGCACTTGCAGGGCGGTCTCTTCGCTCGTTGCCGTGATCGCCATGTTGGCGCTGATGCGCGTTGTGTCGGAAATGCGCACGCACAGACTCAACGCTTCCGCCTGTTTGAATGCTTCGGCCTTGGGAGAGGTGCCGACAATCGACGAAAGATCATACACGTAGAGAGAGGCCAGATTGTGTTCATCGCACGTAAAGGCGTCCCGAAGCGGTGAGTCAGCGGCCAGGCTAGGCCGTTTCCCGGCAAGGACGTCAAGCGCATCGGTGATCGCGCTTTGCGTGTTGGAGAGCATGGCCAGGCCCGGCCGGGCGAAGGCCAAACACTTCTGCTTGTTGTCTGTCTCGTCCAGCCAGCATTGAACCGCGATATCGTCATGTTTGGACGAGGTATAATTCTTTGTGGAAGCAAGGATGGCGGTCAGCCGTTGCACATCAAAATTTCCATAGACATACGCCACGCCGCCCTTTTGAGCGTCACCGTTGCCCGCGATCACCACATGGTCGATATCTTTGAGCAGGTCGACTCCGCACATCGCCTTCATCGACGCGAGCTTAGCTTGCGCCTTCTTGAGGCTGTTCGTATCGGCTTTTTCAACGAGATTCTGCAACAGCGGCGCGGCCTGCGCGGCGTTCACGTTGACGGTTAAAAGCCAATGCGTGCTGGCCGGAAACTCCTTAATGTCCGCGGCGCGTGAGTAAAATGCGACCGATAGCACGAACGTACACGCCGCACGCAATACACGTTTCAACAGGATGTACTCCTTTTTTGATGCCTAAAAGCCGCTGTTGCTTCCGTCGGATAACGACACGTTTAATCTGCGGCTGACATGAGGAGTATACACATTTTGTCCGACCTGCGTTACACGCAGAAGAAAAAACAGAAAGACGGGATCGCGTCCGCTTCACGCGTTGAAGCGTCCGAAGGCTCTTAAACGCGCTAAGGCTCCAACACTTTGATTTCGACCTTGCGGAAGTCTACGGGGTTGCTTTCCGACTGCAATGAGATAGAGCCTCCCTGGATCAACAACGAGCCGCCGTTTGCCGCAATGAGTTTCTGGGCGGTGCCGTCATTGGGGTCGTACTGCGGTTTGTCGTATGTGAGTACCGTTTCGCCGTCGATGCGATGGATCATGGTTTGGCTGCCGCGGGCTTCAATCTCCACCGTCACCCATTGGTCGCCGTGATAGGTTTTTGATTTCGAGTTAAGCGTGTGGGGCGTATACAGCTGACCATTACGTTCCACGTTGGTGCCGGGGGTGCAAAGATTGGCGGTGCTGCGATTGCCTGATCCCAAGCCGCCGAGGAGCTACACCTCACAATCGAGACGGGGAAGTCCTGATCCTTTGCCATCGTCTCAGGCGCTTGCCCGTGAATCATGACGCCGCTGTTCTTTTTGGCCCAACCCGCGCCGTCCGGCAGTTGTTCGCCCACAAAACGATATTCGACACGCAGCAGATAATGGGAGAAGGGGGCTTTGTAGAAAAGATGGCCAAAGCGATTCTTGAACGCGCCCTCATAACCCTCGTACCGCACCTTGAGCAGGCCGTCTTCCACACGAAAGGTGTTTGCGAAGTTCTCGCCGGCCGGATACCCCTTGATTTTCGGAATCCAACCGTCGAGATTTTTGCCGTTGAACAGACTGACCCAACCCTCCTCGGCCGTCGCGCAAAATGCGAGGGAGAGGATAACGGTAAAAAGTACGGATTCGGTTTTCGTCATGGTGTTTATTCTCTTGTTTAGGGTTAGTGAGCGGAGCGGTTATTTTACGGGGACAAGCCGAATCGCGTGTCCGCCGTTTTCGGCCAGATCCGCGGTGATCGTGTCGGCGGAGGTCACCTCGCGTGTGACGCAGGTTACCTTGGTACGGTCGCTGCCGTCCGGCGCGCCGTCGCAATAGATTTGGGCGGTATAGGCCCTTCCGGGGGTTAGAAAACGGAGCGGAATCGTCAGCGTGCGGCGCTCCAGCGCGTTGACGGTGCCGACAAACCAAGCGTCGCCCGCACGGCGGGCGAGCGTCGCATAAGCGCCGATTTTTCCGTTTAGCGCCTTAGTGTCATCCCACACCGTGGGCATCTGACGCCAGAAGTCGAGTTCAGGATCGGCTTTATACAGCCCCGGATTGTCGTACCAGAAGAGAAATTGCCATGGGCTGTAAGTCACCACGCCAAGCGCCAGCTGGTGTGCGCGGGTGTTTTTGACGCGATTGTTGTACCAGCAGGGAGTATAGTCGCCGGGGCCGCAGAGATAGCGTGTAAAGGGCAGCGCGCAATTGTGTGGAGCGGCGGGCATCTCCTCATTGCCGCGGATGCCTTCGACGGTCATAACGTTGGGCCAGGTGCGCTGGTTGCCGGTGAGTCGGTACTCGTCGTGGATATCGATCATCATGCCGGCTTCGCCCGCCTTGCGAATGGCCTCGTGAAGCCACGTGGTCCATTTCTGATTCCCGACGGTGACAAAGCCGTACTTCATGCCGGCGATGCCCCAAGACTTATAGAGGAGAAGCAGTTCATCCAATCGGCGTTCCAGTTCGCGGCGGTTGACGTAGACGAGAATGCCCACGCCGTTTTCTTTTCCATACCGGATAACCTCCTGAAGGTCGAGAGGTCCTTTTGAGCGCTTAGGGTCGAGATTGACCGCGCGCGCGTCCGATGCGTCGTCGTACTCGTTGCCATACCAACCCGCATCAAATTCGACATACTGCAGGTTCATTGTTTTCGCAAAATCGATGCATGCTTTGCCTCCCTTTGTGGACAGCGAGGTCTCTCGGATCACTTTGCCGGGCCTGAGCCATGAGGTGTCGGAGATCTTTGACGGCTCGTTCAGATTCAGCACCAGATCGTTCTGCTCCAGTAGACGGCAGGCATTGTCGGCGACCATGATGTAACGCCATGGCATCGCCCCTGGAAGGGACAACACGGCCGGACTGTCGAGCCGCGCCGCCAGCGTGTTCGGCTTGCCCGCGTACGGCGCGAACTTCATTCTGGCAAAGGTGAAGAGTCCAGCTTCGCCGATCGCCATAACGGGTCCTTCGCCGGTTTCAATCGTGAGCGGCCGTTCGGCGCCGTCCTTGACCGTGCCGAGTGTGGCGGGCTTGTATTCGCCTTGGGCGGAATAGACAGGCCATGCACGGTGATCGCCGGTGAAAACGAACTCCGTGTTTTCTTGGGTTATTTCCAATTGGGTCAACGTTTGTTTTGGGAAGACATAACGAAACGCGAAACCCTCGTTATAGGCGCGGCATTCGAGGCTGAGATTTAGTCCGGCAGCCCGATTTTCCAAGACCAGCATCATCGACTGATAGGCGTCGGTCACCTGCGCGCGTTCGCCGAACGGCGGTCGCCATGTTTGACTGACAGCCCCGCGCGTTTCTTTCACGAGCGAGAAGCCTGTTGTCAGCGGGGCCAGCCCTGTTGCCGTGAAGCCGAGTTTGGAGTCTAAAAGGATCGGTTTCCCTTTATAGTCCAAACGGTAAGAAAGCGCGCCGTCGGAAGTCAGGTTCAGCGTTGCGCAGAGACTCTTGTTCGGCGACACGATCATTTGTTTGGCGGAACAGACCGTGATGATAAATTGGACGGCCACAGCCAGCAATAGACGTGTTTGCGACATGAACTTTCATTCCCTTTTGATATGGTTGAGGAAGTATAACCGATTGGGCGTTGGACTGTCGTGTGAAATTTAAGCCGCAAACGGCAACGGCATGACGGGACGCGCAGAATCGGTTTGCGCCTCAGAATTACGGTTGCGACAGATCGTTCCGCCGCTATAATGGACGGCGTATGAATCGGTCATGAAGATCCGCGTGTTGAACGTGTTGTCGTTGAGGGCTCTGCGATGAAATCTTTTCTGTCGGTGTTTTCGTTTCTTTTATGTGTCGGCGTTTTGAGTGCGCAACCGGGGCCTGACATGATGTGGGCGGATGCGACGAGACTGGGGCGGCCTTATTCGAAGGACCCTTCCGTGGTTCGTTTCAAGGACCGCTATCTGATGTATTTTTCGCTGCCGCCGTTCGACGCCCGGCTCGCGCCGGCTCAGGCGCCAAAAGGATGGTCAATCGGTATTGCGGAAAGCCGAGATCTCAAGAACTGGAAAAAGGTTGCAGAGCTATGGCCGGAGCAGGACTGCGACCGGAACGGACTCTGCGCGCCGGGCGCATGGGTGTTCAACGGCCGCGTCCATTTGCTTTACCAGACCTATGGCAATGGCCCGCGCGACGCGATCTGCCATGCGGTGTCGGAGGATGGCGTCACCTTCGCGAGGGAGCCCCGGAATCCCGTGTTTCGTCCGCGTGGCGCTT
>CAZTDL010000152.1:0-8808 GCA_964612775.1 uncultured Lentisphaeraceae bacterium | reverse complement strand
CCTCGACGGCTGCTGCGCCAGTTCGGTCCACGAAACGCGTCTCGGCCGCGAGGAATTCGGCGGTGAGGTTCACGCTTTCGCTGCCGCTTTCTCCGAAGCCGACATGCGCGAGATCGCCGCGCTGGCCGACCACGTGACGCTCAATTCCTTCGCGCAGTTGCGCCTGTTCCAGCGCGTGCTGGCCGAAACGGGCGCGGCCGTCACCTGCGGTCTGCGCATCAATCCCGAACACTCCGAAGGCCATACCGCAATCTACGATCCCTGCGCGCCAAAATCGAGGCTCGGCACGCGCCGCGCCGCCTTTGAAAGCGAGTCGCTCAAGGGTATCACCGGTTTCCATTCCCACACGCTCTGCGAACAGGACGCCGCACCGTTCGTACGCACTCTCGCCGCCATCGAAGAAAATTTCGGCGATCTGTTACCGCGCGCCTCCTGGATCAACTTCGGAGGCGGGCACCACATCACGCGCCCCGGTTATGACATCGGCCTGCTCTGCGACACCCTGAATCGTTTCCGTATGCGGCATCCGAATATACAGACGATTTATCTGGAGCCCGGCGAGGCCTGCGCGCTCAACGCGGGCACGTTGGCGGCGACCGTACTCGACGTGGTGGAGAATGAGATGCCGATCGCGATTCTCGATGCTTCCTGCGCGTGCCACATGCCGGACGTGATGGAGATGCCCTATCGGCCCCGCGTGTTCCGCGACGCGTCTTGGCAGGGCGAAGCCAATCCCGGATCGAACGCCGACCGCGGCGCGGATCCCGGCGTGAAGGCACACACCGTCCGCCTCGCGGGCGCAACCTGCCTCGCGGGCGACATCATCGGCGATTGGTCGTTCGACACACCGCTCAAGCCCGGCGACCGCGTGATCTTTGAAGATATGGCTCACTATACCATGGTCAAGACCAACACCTTCAACGGCATCCGCCTGCCGCACATCGCCTTGCGCGAAACCAACGGCAACGTGCGTCTCGTACGCTCTTTCGGCTACGGCGATTTCAAATCGCGGTTGTCGTGAAAACACGGCATCAGCGCGCGTCGCTACCGATCAATTTAGGGCAGATCCACGCCGCCACCGCCGCGCACTCCAATCCGAACGGCAGATATCCGGCAAACCCCACCGCCGGCATCTCGAAAATCCGGAAGGCATGCACATACGGCACGGCATACACCCATTTGGCATAGCTATGGAAATTCCACGTTTCCCAGCATCCGCCGCAGATCAACGCCGCCAGCGCGAAACGCACCACCCGCCGCCAGTCGCCGACGCAAAGGTCATCGATCACCGTAGCCTCGCCCATCAGCACCTGCACCGCCAGAAAGACCGCGAGCGGCGAGATCCAGAGAAGCGGGAAGGCAAATTCAGGATAAAACACGATTCCCGTCAGACCAGCGCCTGCAACGAGCATGAATCCCGCCAGGCCGGCCCGACGATGCACATCGAACCGCGCAAAGCCGCATAGCCTTTCATCCGAAAAAGGCCGAAACGTATTCAGCCACTCGGCCGTTGCCGTCACCGCCGGCAGTACCGTCGCGAAGCTGAAGGTCGCGAAGAGGACATACTCCGCCGCGTTCATATGGCCGACACCCCGGTAATACCAGTTCCATACATAGCGGTTAAGATATTCGAAAAACCACCAGAAGGCTGAACTCACCGGCAACAACATCGCATAAGCTCCGGGACAGGAGGTCATCAGACAACGCCCCGACCGCTTCACGCACAATGCGTTCATCACCAGAATATACGCCGTCCACACCAGCAGATACGTATGAGGCTGAACCGGTGCGAACCACGGGAAACGATTCCACGCCAGCACCCAGCCGACAGCGCCCAGAGCCAGCCCGGCCCAGCCGAACCACGGAAAACGATAGGCACACCCCTTCGCGGGCCCCGTCGCCCCCACAACATTCTTTTTTCGCGCGAGCCGCCATACAAAAGGCGCGAGCGTGGCCAGCACCCCCACGCACATCGCCGCAAACACCGGCCACGAAAAAGGCCGCCGCTCATTCCACAGCTTGGTCGGATCAAGCCCCCAATCCTCCGTGCGGGGCGGAAACGCGCAAACCCCCGCCAATATTTCCTGTCGGCCGCCTAACCACGCGCAGACAAACGGCACACCCAACAGCACCGCCGCCAACAACACATAATGAATGACGCGTCTTCTCATGGCTCCTTTACTTCACGCGAATCAACGACGGTATCCGTCAGAAAAGACAGGGACAAGCGGCCCGCCGGTCCGGACAGACGATACGGCCAATGCCTTCCGGCCGGTCCCGCCTAAGCCCGCATGTACAGTCCGCCGTCCACGCACAGCGTCTGACCGGTGATATACGCCGCATCGTCCGAGGCCAGAAAACGCACCACGCCCGCGACTTCGTCCGGCGAGCCAAAACGTGACATCGGAATCGAGCCGAGCTGCTTAACGCGCCGCGTTTCGGGAATGTCGGCGGTCATGTCGGTCGAAATAATTCCGGGGGCGACAGCATTGACCGTAACGCCCGACGCGGCCAGTTCGCGGGCCGCCGTCTTGGCAAGCCCGAGCAAACCGGCTTTCGAAGCGCTATAAGACACGCGCATGAGATCGCCCATCAGCCCCGCATCCGAGGAAATATAGATTATGCGCCCGGCTTTCTGACGCGCCATGGGACGCGATAACGCCTTGGTGAGCAAAAACGCCGAGTCGAGGTTGGCCGTCATCACTTCGTGCCATTCGTCGAGCTTCGTAAAGGTCATCAATTGACTCTTGATGATACCCGCGTTGCAAACGAGGGTGTGGATGACGCCGCACGTCTTTTCCACAGTTTTAACCAGCACGTCGATTTGCGCCGGATCGGCAAGGTCAGCGGCAAACGCATCGGCTTCACCGCCGTTTGCGCGAATCGTCGCGAGCGTTTCGTCGGCTTCGGCCTTTGAATGACGATAATGAACGGCAACGCGGAAACCGTCGCGGGCAAGGGCAAGGGCAATGGCACGCCCGATGCCTTTCGCGGCTCCTGTCACAAGGGCGGTTTTCATAGCGCTCCTTTTCCTGAGGCGACCCGCCGGTCGCGCTTATTTTTTGAGATACGGCGCAAGAACGCTTTCGTCGATGACATCCGCGCCCGTCTCGGCATGAACTTTAACGAGGTCGATGCCCTGCTCCTGCGCAAGGCGGCGGGCACGCGGCGTGGCACGCACACGGACGGCACGCTCGCGCGGCGTCGGCGCGGATGCGACGGCCGGGCCACGATATGCGGTCACCAAGGCCTCGTTATCGCCCACGATATCGGGATCCTCTTCTCCCGTCTCGCCGATCAGCCCGACGATGTAACGGGTCGGCACGACGCTTTTCTCGGCGGCATAGACGGCGAGCAGGGTTCCCGTTGCGGGAGACTCAAGCTCGTAAGCCGCCTTATCCGTGGTAAGTTCGGCAATGCTCTCGCCGGACATCACGAGGTCACCGACCTGTTTACGCCAGCGCGTGATGGTCACATCAACGAGGTTGGCATCCAATTGGGGAATAATAATGCGTGTCATAAATTGTCGGGGTTAATTTCGTTGTCGTTAGAACTGCACAGCCTCCAGACCGGGCAGATTCGCTTTGGTTTTTTCCGTGCCGGGCGGCACGGGAAGCATCCACGTATCCGTCAGATTACCGCGCCGGTCGCTGATTCTAAAACGGAACCAGTACGGATCCTTGGCGGGCAGCGTCAGGTTGGCGGGGCGGATACCGGTGTTTTCAGATTCCCCTCCGTCCCACTGAAGTCCTTTGATACTGCTGAGGTCATACGCCTTAATCGGAATGAGGTGATCTGAATTCCACGGCGCGAGAATGGAGAAAGACCGGATCTGGATCTTGCATCCTGTCGCTTTCTGCGCGAAAAAGAAAGAGAGGTAGGTCAAATCAGGCGTGTCTTTGTGCTCCTCGGTTTCGTCGCGCAGAAAATCGCGCACGTTGATCAGCACATCCTGCCACACGCCGGTGGTACAGGCCACATCGCCGACAACATAGGCAAGATGGTTGGTGATGGAGAGGTTCAGCGTGTGGGCATCCTTGATGCCGCGCGGCCGGCGCGGTCCGGTATTGAAGGCGAGGGTGAAAGGCTTCAACCCTCGCGTGGTATCGAGCGTACGGAAGGAGATGGCAAGCCACGGATGCTTATCCGGATCCCAAGCGGGCGCAAAGGGATGCCGGATGAAAGCGCCGCCCTCTCCAGTCGGAGAGACTTCGAGAACATTGCCCGTCGGCGTCGCCACCGTCTTCGTCGTGACGTGCTGCGTCTCGGTGAAGAAAGGTTGAGGAGCGGTCAGAGAAGGCTCTGACCAAAGCGTATTCGACGTCTTATCCAGCGGGAGAATCGTGGGCGGACGTTTGTCCGTTTCGAGGTTGATGGGCAAATCTGTCTTGAGTGGCGGCACCTGATTGCCTGCGGCATCAGACATCCCCGTAACCGTGATGGGCAACACATCGCCGTTCTTGGCTTCCGCAAGCTGCTTGCGCAAAAGCCATATCCAGTCGATGTCATAGGAAAGCGTCCCCTGTCCGATCACGCTGACGCCGTTATCCGTGGCGAGATTGAGCGGTGTCCCGAGGCAGGTGAAACGGATCGTGTTGGGCAGCGGCGGTGCGACAGGATCAGCGAGCGAAAGCGTCAGGCTGCTGCCGTTGTACTTGTCGACCGTGTTGACGGCATGTTTGACTGTTGGCTGGATACGGTCAAGCATGAACGGCAGATCCGAAGGAGGTGACCAGAGCGAACGCCCGTCGCGGGCGCGAATCAGCAAATGATGAATGCCGTCAGGAACCGCCGAAAGGTCGGGCTGCAACACCTCGCTGTTCTTGGCGGGCAACCAAGAGACCTTCTGCCGCTCCGCTTCCGGGCGATTATCGAAGGCTGCCGGACCCTGAAGGATAGCGTACACCACCTCAGCCACGCCGTCGGGATCGGCATAATCGGCTTTGAAAGCGAAGGGGCGGTGAGGGCCGACGGCCGGACCGCACGCGACATCATCGATACAGAGGGTGCTGTGCAGACCGGTCTGGTCGCGACCGAGACGGGATGCAAAGCGGAGCGGCGCTGGCGGCACGGTCGTGCGTTCCGCCAGCGGACGCTCGCCGCCGCAATCTGAAGGGATGCCGGTCCAAATGCGCCATGTGTTATCCATCGGCGCGGCCGCGCCGCCTCCGAAACGCACATGCGTATTAAAGACTTCCGAAAAGGTGAAGGCGGTGCCGCCAAACCCGATCGAAACGATCGCCATGGGATCACCTTTATATCGGAACTGCACAAGCGGCGTGGCTGCGGCATCAAACTGTTTAACCAGTAACCCATCCAACCGCCGGCCATATATGCCCGCATTCTGGAACTTCAAAACGCCGCCGCGCACGGGATCCGTGTAATCGATCGATGCCTTCGCCAAGGTTTGATACGGAACGGCGTTGCCGGGGCGGGCCTCGAACGTCTGAATACCGCCCTCCGGCAGTTCGAGATTCAGCAGAACCGGAGGATGATTGATCGTCTCGTCCACACGCATGGGAACGACCTGCCTGAAAAAGCGACCGTCGGAAAGCTCAAGCGCAAGCGTCATGCGGTTGGGCTGAAGAGCCTCGAACGGCACAAGCACGCGGATATTGTTCCCCTCCTGAATAAAAGAGGCGGGCTGGGCATCCGCCAACGCCCTCTTAGGCGGCAATACGGGAGACGGCCAAGGATGAACGGGCGTGACCAAGATCGAGCCGGGGATGAAGAAGTCGGCTTCCGCGCGCAGACCAAAATTGGCCAATTCCGGCACAGCCCATTCGATGACCGGTTGACGCGCGTCGAGATTAGCCGGGATCTCGACCATCTGCAGTTCGCCGGGACGCAAACTATTGACGATCTGCGCGAGCGTGGCGATCTCCGCCCGTTTTTCGGGAGGCGCGGTCAAAGTAGGCGTCCCGCGATGAATCTCGCGAAAATTACGGATCGCATACCAAGCGTGGGGCGGATTGCCTTTCAAACCTTGCTGCACATCGCTGAGCTGAAGATTTCCGAAACCCTCGATTTGCACAGCCTGATTCGCGCGAATCACCTCAGAGGGTACCCAAACCTCGACGGGCGTCCAAACCAGATTCGTACCCTCCGAAGGCGGCACGGCGTCGATCATGCCGATGATTTTGCGCGGGCCGCGAGTCTCGTCTGTACCGGACAGGACATACGTCCAGCCTTGAAGCGGAGTAAAGCCCCCCTTGCCATCCTCTTTGACGGAGGAGAATTCGAAATTGACCAACGCCTGCGGATGACGAGCGATCTCGAAACGCCAGCCCAGCAGTTTGTCGGGCTGGGCGGGCGGAAGTTCGCAGCGCACCAGAAACGTTCCGCCGCCGAGGATGGAGGTCACTCGCATTTCGGGATGCGCGGAGTTGAGGTTGCGGAAACGCACGCTCGGATGGCTCACCGTGTCAAACGCCTGCCAATATTCGGGAGCAAGCGGCTGCGCGACGCGGCCGTTGATACGCACGCCGGAATCGGCAATCGGCTCGGGCTCGGACTCGGGCGGTGCGCCGGCCGGAATGGTCGTAAACGCGAAAGGCCGCGGCTTGATCGACTCGGCGGCAATCTTAATGCGCGCGACCATCATGGAATTGCAGAAGGTCCAGATGCCCAGCGACCCGTCCTGAAGCGGGTCTTTGTCCTCGACGTCGAACACCTGCTCGTTGTCATAAATGTACTGCAGCTTCTTTCCGACACGGCGCAGTTGCATACCGTACCATGCGCCATGAATATCGCGACCGGCGGCGACGAGCGGCTGATACCCTTGGCGGGCAAGGCCGGATCGCGCGCGCGGCACGAGATACTTCGTCGAGATGTCCATGATTTCGCCATTGCGGAGCAGACGCGAATAGAGTTGCGAATGGTCAGGATCCCAGCCCGTGGCAATCGCCGTATATCCGTCGCCCGTAGCATTGGAACGGCTCATCACCGTGAGGTTCAGATCGCCCGGCCGCTCATACCAGCCCATGCGCATACCCGCGTAAAACTCGATGCTGAAATCGCCGCTGAACACATATTTGGACCAGAGCGCCGCCAGCGAATCGGCGCTTTCACCGTTCATATGCGACCAGGTCGGCTCGCAATAAAAACGGTTGATCACTTCCCAGCGTCCGCCGTTAATGGTCCAGTTGTACAGCGATTCCGTAAAAAGCGTGTCAAAAACATTATCGCGTTTGACGAGCGTTCGGCTCAGATTCTCAAGCGTCATACCGGCAATGCGCATTTTACGGCCGCGCAGCGGTTCATCCAAATGGGTCTTGGCCAGCAAAATCTCATCGCCCCCCAACCAGATCACGGAATCCTCGATACCGATCATGAACAGCCGCACCTGCGTCTTGTCAAACGCGATTTCCGGGACCTGCTCAGCGGCCACAGTAAAGGCGCCGTTGGTTCCTGAGGCGGGAGTGAAGACGCTGATGATGTCCTTTTTCACGCTGACGCGGCAGGTGCCGTTGGAGGCCCCCTCCGGAATGCAGAGATGCAACTCCATGCCGTTCACGACCGGCAGACGGACCTTGACCGGTCCGGTGATATCGCCCTTGAACCAAGTCATGCCGTCCTTGAACGTGATCCACTGCCCCTCGGGTGAGGCCCAATGGCGCATGTAGGGGTCATTCACGTAAAGCGGATTCTTTTCAAAACGCTCGCTGAGCCGGGCGTCTTTTGACGAAACCTTCGGCGCAGTGCAAAAGAGGTCGGAGGGCGCTGCAGAAAAGACGCCCTGAATACCGCCCGGCTGCTGAGCCGGACGATCAAAACAGACAAGCCGATTATCCGCATAACACCGAAGCTCATTGAGACGCAAGGCATCCAGCGCAAGCATGACGCGATTACTGGCAAAAGTCGTGGTGAAGGTATCCAGAACGACCGCGTTGGTGGCGCTGACCTGTTCTAGCCGATAGGTCCGCCCCCCCTCATGCTGCTGACAGGTAAAGCGATAAAACGGAGAACCGGGAACGGTTGCACCGGCGCTCAAACCGCAGCTGAACGCGTCGGAGGTCGCCACAAAAAGCGATTCCTGCCGGAGCGGCCCGCCCGAGGTCACGCCATATTCCCACCGATTGGTCTGCCCGGCATTCGGAGGAAAATAGAGCCAGGTTTCCTCCTGACGCAAAAGCGACTGAACGCCCGGCGTCTGAAACCTCGTTGCAAAAATGACATCATCCGGCGACTCGAACAGACAATCCTCATGCGACCATGCGGAGACATCGTCGAAACGCGTGCTTTCGCCAGCGGGCATGTTTGAGAAGAACCCGAACCGGCCTCCGGGAGGCAACGGCATCTTACGTCGAATGACCTCGATATTATCCGCTCGGCAAATGATCCGGTCATCAAAAACCTGAACTTCCAGCAAGAGCCATTGGCCTGCGGGGAGTTCAGTCTGCACCGCATCCAGCGGCACATTCAACGCCGTCTCCTGCGCGGGCTTCTGCCACAGCTCAAGGATCAGGCGGTCGGTCAAAGGGTCCGTACGCGCCGTAAACGCAAAATAGCCGCCGCGTTCCCCCGCCAAAAAAACGAGGCCGTTGGTGCCACTGTTGTGTTGAACGGAAGCGCGATACGTATAACGGCTGTAAAAAGGCTCGCCCGTAAGCACAACGGCGTTCGTGCCGCCCCCTTCCAGCGTATAGAAATTCGGGCTTTTCTCGGGCTTGGGCTGGCGTGCGAGCTGATATCCGCCAGACGAACCGCTAATCGATCCGGTCACAGAATGAAGCTTCCAGAGTCCCGTCATGATCTCCCACGTCGGCGGAAACTCGGAGCCTGCAGGCACGAGGCAATTGTCCTCGA
>CAZTDL010000151.1:0-8809 GCA_964612775.1 uncultured Lentisphaeraceae bacterium | reverse complement strand
TACGCGCATCCGGTATCACACGTTTGACGATCTCGGCCGTCCGGATATTAAACTCAGTGACCCGCGCGGGCGTATGTTCCTTATGGCCGTCCGGTTCATTCCACATGCTCCAGTCGCGCACTTTACCCTTATAGTGCTCCGCCATCTTTTCCACCCACGTATCCCAAGCCTTAAGACCTTCTTCAGACTTCGGGAAGCCCCCGGAAAGCGTACGCCCGCCGCCGCCCGGATACGCGGGATTACCATAGCTTGTCTCCAGCCAAATTTCTAATCCTCGCGCAAGGGCATCGTCAATGATGCTATCCAGCCACGCGAAATCGTAAATACCGGGATCTTTCTCTGTCCTCGCCCAACCGCCCTGCAATCGAATGCGCTTAATCCCCAACGCAGGCAGATACGCCTTAAACGCATGATAGTCGGAATACTCGCGATCAATCGTCTCACACCCCAATGTCCAGCGAGACGAACCGATTTCATGCACATTCTTTGGCGTCAGCGTACCGATCCGTTTCATTCCCGGATCAAGCGTCGTCTGCACACGCGTATCCGTGTTATCGATCACCTGCGCCGACACGGCTGTCGCAACCCCCAAAAAAACAGCAAGCCCGATTTTCATACATATTCTCCCCTTTTTACGGCAGACAATCTGTCGCCGAACATGGCCTCACTATAGAGAGACCCTGATTTTCCCGCAATCTGCATTATGCGAACAGAACCCTCTTTTTTGCGAACACGCAACGACACGTATCTAAGGTCGTATCAGACGCATCCGTCCCAACTGCAACCGGTAACGGTCAGTCTCCTCACGGGCCGGTTTGCCAAGCCGCGTGGCCGCAATCCGGAGATATCGGACCGTCGGATAGCCGATCACGGTATACAAGTCAACCTCAACCCCATCCGAGCCGGAGACCGAACAATTCACAAATTTCTTGGCCACCGTGTACACGCCGGCATTCTTGGCCAACTCAACCGTGAAGTCAACCGGGAACCCCGCCGCCCGTTCGCCGACGGCCATCGCGTCGGCAGACGGCAGCAGACACACTTTGGACAGTGCGACATCCTCTCCCAGATCAATCTCAATCCATTCTTGCGCGTCGGGTGTCGGATGGCTCGTTGAGCGATAACCTTTTTTCGACGTATCCTGTTCAGACGCAAACAGATTGGCAATACCCCATCCGTCCATCTCATGTGAGCTGGATGACTTAAGGACTCTTTTCTGGTTATGCTGATCAAATCCGCCCGCTATCCGTGAAGGATCGTCATACGCTCCCGCCAAAACGTCGACCGCCTCCAGCAAATAAGTACCCTCTTTTAATTGATGCGTCATCCCCGGCTTGCCATTAACGAGCAGCCGCCGGCTAGCGGGCATCACCGCATCCGCGACACACTCCTTTGGCACCGTCAGCAACATCGTGAATCTATCCGCTTTTCGATCCCATTCCACCCGTATCGAACCATGCGGCGTAGGCACCACGCCTTTGGCCCATGTAACCTCGTTCACAGGCTGAGGCCGCACTTTAAAACAGCGATATCCCGGTTCAACCGGCTCAACGCCCAAAATGTACGCGGAAAACAGCGAGGCAATCGCCGTATCCGGATGCGACTCGTCGCCCCACCCACGCTGAATCATCCCCATACACTCGGTGGTCGTCCATGCGCCTCTCCAACCGTCTTCCAACAACTTGAGCCAGTTGTGGTCGAAAAGTGTTTGTAGGCCCGATTGAGAAAACCCATATTCAAACTTGCCCCGGCTGACCAGACTCTGAAACTTACCATGTCCGACCTTTTTGAATTGCGGCGCGACACGCAAGGCCTGCTCTTGGGTTACGAGGCGCATCGAAAGCGCCAGCGCATTCGCTTCAGAACCGAATCCCGGTGTCTCCAGCGCCTCGGTGAAACATCCCTGCTTATCATTCCACAGCAAAGAAAAAAGGGCTCGCTTAAGCGTCTCGGCCCGACGCCGATAATCCGCCGCATCCGATGTTCTGCGCAATCTATCCGCAATATGGGCCGCATCGGCATACGCGCCCCATAGAAGCACATTCATGTAAGACCGCGTACGCACGTCTCCCAAATTGAGATTACCGGCATGCTTGGATGTCTCAACCCGCTGCGCATACAATCCGTTCGCGCCCATATGTGCGCCGAGATACGACAGAAGCCGCTGAATCGCCGGATAGATTTCACGAAGGGTTTTCACGTCATCCGTATAGAGCAGATAGTCCCAAGCCACCGGGACCAGCCATGCGGCGAACTCATCGGACGGGAAAGGTCCGTACTCATGGCTGGCCGGCGGCACATGCCGCTCAGGATACGGCGACGCGTGAACATATCCCTCTGGCGTCTGATTGAAGGCCAGCATCTTTAGCGAATCACGCAGATACGGTGATCCCGCAAATGCGTAGAAGATATTTCTTTCGGCCCAATAGAGGTCCCCCGACCAAACCAGCCGATCACGTTTCGCGCCATCCGCCACATACGGAAGCGTCCTTGCGAATTCCCATTGGGAAAGTTCTCCCGAGAAATCATCTGCCAGCAACACCTTTCCCGCACCGTCCGAAATCCGGATTTCATCGAAAAGAGGCCAGCATTCTTTCGGCGTGTAAAAACCGACACGGCCTGTCGTAAAGCACGCATCGTTCACCGCGAGGACAGGCTGCCCATCCAAGCGTACCGTCAATGCCGTCGCGTGCGCCATGATTTCAAGCTTATAGCGTACGCCATCGGTCAGCGGCATCACCTGTCGCTCGGCGATCACGGTTTCATGGCCGTCCACGCGACGAACTAAACGCACCCTGCCATCAAGCGCAACCTCGGCTAGATAAGCATTGCGGACATCGTGGGCGCGAAAGGCAATTCCGGCAGCCGACACATGATGCGGATTGGTCCGGAGTTCAAAACAGGTGCTGATCGTCACATCATGCCAATTGCGCCCCGCCGCGCATAATCCGACGTCATCAGACTGCTCCAATTTGCGAGGCAACAGCCAGCCATCGACAACCTTCCACGCGTCATGATTAGGAAAAGAGGCAATCTGCAGCGTCCATGCACTGATCGCCCACAACTTATTCAAGCGATCATCGCTGCACAGGAAAAACCCGTCGTTAGGCGAACGGTCATACACATCACTATTTACCATCGTCACCGCATCGATATCCACCGACGTCCCCGGCGTATCGAGTTGAACCCGGACATAACGCGTTTGCCCCTGAATCAGCGGCGCGATGAAGCGGCCCGTTCGTGGAATCGTGTAGAGTTCATGACGATTGACGTTCGCAGGCAATACAGGCAGGTCAAGCGTTGCCCCAAGGTAGCGTGCACTCGTCTCCCGCGTGAAGCAACCTGTCTCAGAGAGTCCTGCGGGATGACACGCATACGCCAAGCGAACCACAGGCCGCCCCGTTTTAGCGGTCACGGTAAACACCGCATAACCGCCTACGCTTTGCTTTCCGAAATCCAAAACGACAAAGGGCTTCGTGCCGTTCATATCGAACGACAGCCGACAACTCTTGCCATCTTCCGCAAACAAGGCGTCGGAGGCGTCCACCCGACCTTCTGTCCTCATGACCGCCACAGGAGCGACACAATCGCTTTTGGGCGTCAACAACAGGGCCCCGGCCTCACGGGTCCATGGCGGCAAAGGAGCCGAAGGTTCACGATGTCCATTCTCCGGCGACAACGTGCACGCAACCATCACAGAGAGAAGCGACACGCCGACAATACCCGCGCTCAGAATTTTAAGCATGGTTACACGCATTCCGCAGATCCTTTAAAACATCGATCTTCATACATGAAAAAACCTGAACCGGCATTAACCGGTTCAGGGTACTTTATCACAAAACGGGGATTACCTATTATTCGTTTGTGCTGAAGATCGCGCCAAAAGCGGCACTACCGCGTATGAACGACCATCACGCGCAGGGCGAAGGCCGCATGCATAAAACGATTCCGCTCCACTCAGCCCATCCCTGGCACGTCCCAACCTTTGCGGTATGAACGCCGCAGCAGCCTGTCAGCCTCAGAGGAGTTCGTGATGCGGACCTTCTTCGCATCCCATTTCAACACCGTATCCGGCACGCGGATCGCCACCGTACCGAGAATGATTGTTTCAGCCATGGGTCCAGTCTGCTCGAAGTGCGATTCACACATTTCTCCGCCAAGAATGGCATCAAGGAAAAGATGATAGTGATTACGTCCGGCAAGCTTCGGTCTCGCCACGCCCTCGAATTTCGCTTTCGGCAAAAGCACCGGCCCAGCCTGATGCGGCAACAACAATGCGCCTTCCGTACCGATCACCATGGAGGATTCTGCGGGATACTCACTAAAGCCGGCCTCTTTGGCCATTGCCTGCACATCCTCAGGCGGATAAATCAGGCCGTCGAACCACTCCATCGTAAACGCCAGTCCACCGCTTTTTGCGTTGCCGTCAAAAACCCACGTGATGTGGTCGCTCTGCGGCCACGTATCCGCTCGGCGGGCCTTGTCCTTTTTCCATGAGTCCTGTACCTCGGCCTTGACCGTCAGCGGCGCCGTGTTTCCGAGGTCCAATCCTTTCCAGACCGCATCGAAAATATGGCATCCGATATCACCTGACCACCCCGTTCCGAAATCCTGCCACGCGCGCCATTTGAAAGGATGGTAGATGGCCGGAGCATAGTCACGCTCAGGCGCCGTTCCCAGCCATAAATCCCATGCAAGATGCGCAGGAACAGGCTCTCCCTTGGCCGGGCGCGGGCCTACCAGCCGGTAGGCTTCGATTGCGCCGGGACGGTTCGAGCACAGAATAATCCGCCGGACCTTACCGATCACCCCTTCGCGCAACAGCTGTACCGCCATGCGATCCCCTGCGCCTGCGGCGAACTGCGTGCCGAGTTGGGTCACAAGCCCTGAACGTTTTGCGGTCTGAGCCAGCAGGCGACACTCTGCCACGTCGTGGCAAAGCGGCTTCTGGCAATACACATGTTTGCCGGCCTGCATCGCTTTCATCGCAATCAACGCATGCATGTGATCCGGAACAGAGGCGTTAACCGAATCGATTCGGCCACCTTCCGCGTCAAGCATTTCACGCCAATCGGTATAACGGCGAGCATCGGGCAGAAGTGCGGCGGCACGATCCAAGTGATTTTTATCGACATCGCAGATCGCCACGATCTGCGATCGCTCATGCGACTTGAAATTCTGCAGATCGTGGTATCCCATTCCGCCCACGCCTATGCACGCATGCGCAACTTTACCGTTCGGCGAAACACGGTGCGCTTTGATGTTCGTGCAACCGGCAAAAAGACCCGTGGCACCGACTGCGGCGGTCGCTAAAAACTGACGCCTGTTGAACTCACTCATTTTCATTGCTCCATAATAGTCAATTATTTCTGCCCCATCAATGCGTTTATGATCAGCATGTCGAGTTCTTCGTAATCACGCTCTGCGATCAATCCATCAACCGTCGCACGATCAAGACTGCGCACGACATCCAGCAACTTCAAGAAAACGATTCGGCTGTTGGAGAGATGCTTCGTACTGACATCAAGCTTCTGCGTACGCATAGCCTTGATATCCAACCCTACAAACTCGCCGTTCTGTCCAAAGCCATATTTGTCCAGTATACGCACTTGGTTGAAGGCGCGACGAAGGTCGATACTGCCGAAACTCCGGTCCTCGTCAAACTTCAGCCCGTTCTGATCGTTGAGATGGACCGTGAATAGTTTTTTGTGCGCCAGCGCAAAACCCATCTCATCTGAAGGGTCAAGACCGGCAAGAATCGCATGCGCGCTCTCGATGTTGACACCCACGCGGGACGGATCGGAACAGAGATGGCCGAGCGCGATAGCATGTCCGGTGGTCGGAATATACGTATGGTCGACAGGCTCGTTCGGCTTGGGTTCGATCGCGATTCTGATCGTCGAGTCATGCGCAAGCATCGCGTCAATCGCTTCGACGATGCGATCTACAGCCCACTTGCTGTCCTTGGATTCTCGCACATAGGTCCCTTCGCGCGCCAGCCCGAGAACATTCAGTTTCGTGCCGAGCGCATTGGCGATATCGATCGTGCGGAGACTGCGCTCAATCGCATACGTGCGGCAGGCCGCATCATTTGACGTATACCCGCCATCAATCGTCCGCGGATCTTCCCATAAACGCGGGGCAACAAACTCCGCCACGAGCCCCTCACCGTCCAGCATTGCTTTGACTTCCGCCGCCTTTTTCTGAATCGCGGCGTCGCAAAGATCATTCATCCCCGGCACGGCGTCATCGTCGTGAAACTGAACGCCATCATAACCCAAAGGCTTGAAAAGTTTGAGCTTCTCGCTAAAGGACATGCTTCCCCGAACGGCCGGGCCAAACGGATCGGCACCTTCATGAATATTCCAAGGCCCAAACGAAAAACGATACTGTGTCTGCATCATGACCTACTTTTTGAATTGTTTGACCGTATGATAGACGGAAAAGCTTCTCACGTCTTCGACTCTGGTCTCAAAAACCTGTACTCCAGACTCACTTTTATCCCAATCGTCCGATTCATTCTATTGCTTAAGGACGTAAGACAAGATACGATTGATCGATGACGTGGAAGGATCTTCTCCTTGCGAGTCAATCTTTGATCGTAAACAAACAACCGGACGTCGGTATGCGGAAACCATCTTCTCATGAAAATGAAAGCTGAAAGAATCGATCTCTTACCCAACGAATCGTTCCGCTTACTCAGTTGGGAAAACAACCTTCGTAACGTTGTGATCGTCGCCCAAGACGGATCACAACGACCGATCAACGGCTCGGGTCATGAATGGCATCACCACTCGCTATTGGAACTGACACTCGTCACCAAAGGATCGGGCACGCGTTTTATCGGCGATTCCATTACGCATTTCACAGCGCCGGACGCCGTTCTGATCGGTTCCGATCTGCCGCACTATTGGCATATGAGGAAACATTCATCGGGCTTTGCGCTTCAATTCGACTTTACAGATGACCATCCCTTTTGGAAATTTCCGGAGACGCGCGAACTTCGCGCACTTTGGAAAGATGCTCAACGCGGCATCCACGTGACAGGCTCAAGCTTGACAGCGCTAACGAAGCTGATCCGATCCGCACTGCTCCGTGGCGGTTTGGCCAGACTGGCCTCCCTGATACTGATTTTAGACACGCTCGCGAAAACGCCCTCAAAACATCGCAAAACCATCTCCAGCATGGTCTTCGCCCCTCCCGCCCGGCAGGACACCTACGTTAGCTATCAGAAAGCCATCAACCTTGTATTCCGCACGTTTCAAGAACCGCTCCATTTCCCTGACGTGCTGCGCGAGGCCCATATGAGCAAAGCGACTTTTGAACGTCACTTCCGAAAACATACGGGGAAAACCTTCACGCAGTTCGTTATGGAAGTGCGTCTCAATTACGCATGCCGTCAGTTGATCGAAACCGCGTTGCCCGTCAGTGAGATCGCCTTTTCATCCGGTTACAGCAATCTTTCCCACTTCAATCACCAGTTCAAGGCGCTGTATGGCCTAACACCTCGTGTCTTTCGCAACCGAATGTCCCCCTAAGCATAAACCTCACGCCCATCGCAACCGCTCCTCTGCGATCACGACAGGCGTTTCTTTCGGATCAAAACCTAATCCGTTTTTTCTGGGAGCGGACCCGCCGTCAATCGGATCGCATAAATCGGCAAAGAACGCGAAATCACTTGGCGAGAGAAGCCTCGTATTGGCCGCGCCAGAACACCGTGATGCAGCCGAAAAGCTGCCCCACGCCGCAATAGAGCAGCACGCTGACCGCGGTCCGAGTAAGATTGCCGGACGCGCCTTGGGCTGAAAGCAAGCCGAAGAAGGCTCCCGATCCTATAAAAAGCGCAGGCACCATGTTCTTCAGGTTCTCCGTCATGATCGCAGGAACCACGACGATAAACACGGCCAGCGCCATCACCAGATTCATGCCGCCGACCGAAGGAACCCCGCTGATCCCCGGCACCCCCATCAACTTCACAATCGCAATGGAGGCAAGAACCCCGGAAAGGTAGCCGACCCAAGCCTTCACGCCGCCCATCGGCGTACATCCTGCGAGAAAATAGACAGCCCACGCCTGAAAGGAGACCCACATGGCATCACCGGCCGGCGATATCTTGGCGACAAACGTATTGACGAGAACGAGGACGGCCGCCTGAACGGCGAGACCGACCGATACAACGAATAACTGTTTGTGAGCGAGAGCCATCTTTGTCCATCCTTTTCAATGATGCCGCAACACGCTGTCAGCTCGTATAGCCAACCTTTTCGCGCGCCGCGAATGCGCGCATTTTACAAAACACGTCGCCGGAAATCAAAGGCAAAAGGATTCGAATCGAGGCTTGAACCGCACGCGCGATGGATCGCGCTTTCACGGGCACCCCATCTGCTGAACGGGTCCCCCAACAAATGTTGAGACTCCTCCTGATTCGCGTCATCCCATTATCCTCACCCCGAAAAAAACGACGATGCCGCCCTGTTTCCACTCAGCGATCTGCGCCGCATTCAACCCCGTTGAAACACCGACGATAGCGATAACGGTCGCGAGAAACCGCGCCATTATGTTTGACTCACCTGTGCGTTTCCCTGTTTAAAAAGCGGTGACATGCGAAGCGCGTCACCGCTTTCTTCTCCCGCACAAAGCGGCGTCAAGCGGGACACCGCCTGCCGTGCCCCAAACGGAATCAAACCGTTAATCAGGAAAAAGCCGCACAACGACCACGCCATGACGGGTAACGTCCTTCGCCGCGAACGTTCCCTCGAACTCGCCGAGATCCTTCTGCCGCCACAGGTCGCGAACGCGCTGTTTGCCG